>JAFGGX010000037.1 GCA_016930315.1 Candidatus Buchananbacteria bacterium | reverse complement strand
GATTTTTAGAATATATATTTATTGGAATAATATCTTGGGCCTTTCTAATAATCTCAGGTATTTATAATTTTTCAGATGATATGTCAAGCAGCTGGCCTGGATTTGTTTTCTTTTTTTGTACACTTTTTATCGGTGTCATGGCCGGCTTAGTAATCCTGGGCTCAGGCGTTGCCGTTAATCTAAAAACTGCCAGAGGTAAAATAATCTCCTACGTTATACCAGCCGTAATATTTTTTCTGCCAATGATTATTGGGCGAGGAAAAAATAGTTGGTTGCTTTTAATTTTTGGATATCTAGCGATGTTATTAATAGATACAATAACCGTACGAATTTTTATAAAAAACCAACCTAGATATATAACAAAAAAGACAACAACCATAAGGTAGATTAAGTCAAACTGATTTTGAAGATGCTAAAAAAATTCTTGAATTATTTTAATTTCAATTAACATAAAATTATAATGGACGGCCGAGAATCTATACCCAGACAAGAGGAACAAAATTTAACTAATGAAGACGTGGTTACGAAAATTTTAGAAAATGGTGACGACACAGAGCTAGAGAGGCTAAAGAAATTCCATAATCTGACCACTGAACAGGTTAATTTATTTCGATCTTTTGCTCGTCTCAGATTAGAAATCCATCAACAGATGGAAGTTAAACTGAAAAAAAGAAAAAAAGAAAATCCAATCGCCACCGCGGAAGAATTGACCATGGGGGCATATGAAGAAAATATCGAACCGCAAGTCAGGAGAACAGTTTTCAATCTAAGACGCAAGGGTTATGCTACCTATGAATCCGGCTTTCACGGATTCAACGGCCAAATAATCAGTTTTGAGAAAAAATATCCTGGCCTACAACAGCTAATTGCCAGACTAAAAATAGAAGGAATCGAAATAAAAGTTAAAGAAAATTCCATAGCCTTCACTTGTCAACATTTTTTGAAGTCAGGTGAAATTGAAAACGTCTGGCAAAAAATAGAAGCACTATTGCCAGATCTAAAAGAACCAGTTGAGATATGTAATTTACCACAGGCAAAATCATTTAGAGAAAAACAAAAAATAATTTAAATAAATTGAGTTCTAATTAAAAGAACCACTTGATAAAAGTGGTTTTTAATCAAACAAAATGACAATTGAAGCCTGGCTGGTAATTATTAGTTCAATAATCAGCCTCACCGGCATTGCCACTTATATCCGCGACACTATTGCCAGCCGATCTAAACCAAACTTAGTTACCTGGTCGCTGTGGGCCATGGCTCCTTTTATTGGCACGGCCGCAGCTTTAGCGGCCCACCAAGCTAATCTTTCGACAGTCAGAGTTTTTCTGGCAGGCTTTGCCCCGTTTTTGGTAGTAGTTACTTCACTTTTTAACCCAAAAAGTTATTGGAAACTTACCCGGTTTGATTTTACCTGTGGGGCAATTTCAGTCTTGGCGATTATTGCTTGGCTGGGTTTAGGCTCAACTCAATGGGCAGTGGCTTTAGCCGTGGCAGCCGACGGCCTAGCTTTGTTGCCAACCTTGCGCAAAGCCTGGAACTTTCCCGAAACCGAAACTGGCTTAACTTTTTTGGCCGGTTTAATTAGCACTATTATTGTTATGCCGTTAATCCCCCGCTGGGATATTGAAAATTCCGCCTTTCAAATCTATTTATTAGTCGCTAATAGTTTATTAGTATTATTTATTTATCGAAAAAAATTGAAATTTAAAAAATAATTAAAAAATTATGGAAGAAAACAAAATGGAAAAACCAAAAAAATGTAACCCAGCCAAATGTGGCGGCGCCGGTGGGGCCGTTTATGGCCTCGGCTTGGTTGGAGCGGTGGTTTACTACATCCAACACGCTGAAACTTTTTGGTTAGGAGTTTTAGGAATTTTAAAAGCGATTGTTTGGCCGGCGATGATTATTTATCACCTCCTCCAATTCCTAAACATGTAACCCTTCGACTTCGGATCGCTGTGCGCTCCTCCGCTCAGAGGATAATAACTTTAGTGCTTGAGCCTGCTTGCGCAGGCAGGCCTGTCGAAGGCCGTAGTCTAAATAATAATTAAAAAAATATGGCCAGCTCAAAAAAAACAGCAAAAATTCTAGGCTATATTGCTAAAATTATTTTATTAATTGTTGCTTTGTTTTGGTTTGGTTTTGCCCTATTATCCGGGGCCGAAGACTATGGCGGCGGGCTTAAAGGCATAATTATGAACAGCCCAAATGCCTTACCTTGGCTATTACTGTTAGTATTTGTTTATGTGGCTTGGAGATGGGAATTAGTCGGTGGCATTATAGTAGCGATTTTGGGAATTTTAACGATATTTGCTTTTGATGCTTTTGAACAACTCGGGGTTTTGTTAACCATTACCATTCCGCTGATAATTTTGGGTGGCTTATTGATTATCAGTTGGCGCTGTAAGAAGCAATAAAAAACAATTTCTAAATAAAAGAAAAACGACCACTTAACTAGGCGGGTCGTTTTTTGTTTCGCACACGAAACTGAATTAAAAACAAAGATCATCCCTTATTCCCCAACTCCCGATAATCACCACTCGGGTCTTGTCCCACAAGAAATTCCACCAGCTCTTGAAAAACTGCTTCTGCGGCTACACCCATTTCTTCATCTTCAGGCAGTTCTTCGCAGTCGCTAAACATCTTACGACCGAGCTGGTCAGCCAAGGCTTGACGAAAATTATACGACAACCTTTCTAATCGATCCTTGACTGCGACTTCGAAAAAGAGACCTTCAGTCCTTTTCCAAAACCGTTTTTCAACAAGAACCAAAGCACGAATTTTCATGATCAACCTCCTGCGACAGATATACACTTTTTTACCTTATTAAAATTAACTTGTCAATAATTATTGACAAAAACAAAACAAACCAATAAGATTGATTAACATTGCGAGAAAGGAGTATAAAAGATGGACGAGAAAAACTCATCCGAACACCCCACAGCCAATCTGTGGCTGATCCGTATAGTATCCACTTTGTTCTTTGTTCTTTTCCGTGTCCTGAACCGCACAAAGGTTTATGGCCGGAAAAAACTAATCAACGCCCTAAAGAGAGGAAATGTGGTAGTAGGCTGTAATCACCTTTCAGCCTGGGATTCGTTCTGTCTGGCTGTCAGCCTCGTATACCTGAAAATGATGTTTAATCTCAGGTATGCGCCGATCAGTTCACCTAAATTCAGATCAGAAATCAAGCCTGGAGGTCTAGGTCAAAAGTTTATGGTGGCGATGAACTGCATCTTTATTGATTTGAACGATCGCGCCAAAGTAGGTGGATGGTTTAGGAAAGTTTCTGGACTTCTCAAGGCTGGCGGTTGGACGATCATCTTTGGAACTGGCACTAGAAATGCCGGACCGAATTTTGATCAACTCGGCAAATGGGAAGATGGCTCAGCTGGTCTAATCAGACTAGCGAACTCAATCTTCATTCCAGTTGGCTATTTGGCACTCAAAATATCCTACCCAAAGGCGCCTGGCTGCCGAGGATATTTGGGCGGGTGGTGATTGTCATC
>JAFGGX010000036.1 GCA_016930315.1 Candidatus Buchananbacteria bacterium | reverse complement strand
CTAGAATTTATTCTATATTTATCTACCCTTTTTGTCCAGTATTAATGACAAAAACTTCCAAAAAACAAACACGCTAATTAAAAACTAAAAATGCGAAATTTCTACCGATCGACTTTGATTATTTTTAACTTTTAAACTGATTTTTATTGTTTTTTTTGGCAATATTTTTTTTACCCTTTCCGGCCATTCAATCACTACCACCGTGTCTGGTCGATTAAAATATTCATCCGCACCAATATCAATTAGTTCATCAGCGCTTTTTAGGCGATAACAATCAATATGAACTAAATATTTGATTTTGGTCTTTTTATTATTAATTTTATATAATCGCAACAACAAAAAAGTTGGGCTAATCACCACTTTTTTTATTCCCAACCCCAAGGCCAAACCTTTAGTCAAGGTGGTTTTACCGGCTCCCAAATCTCCGCTCAAAGCTAAAACTTCGCCGCCTTTCAGTTGGCTGGCAATTTTTTTACCAATGTTAATTGTCTGCTGGTTGGTTTGGCTGATAATTTTCATAACTATTTAATTTCCAAATTTGGATCGGCTTTAATTTTTTGCCAATTGCTTGGCTTAGCAAACGCCGCCGCCGCCCCAATCATTACCGCATTATCAGTGCAAAGATTAATCGGCGGCGTAAAAAATTTAAAACCATTTAATTCAGCCTGCTTCGCTAAGCTCTCACGTAATAATTTATTAGCAGCCACTCCACCACCCAAAGTGATGGTTTTGGCTTGGTATTTCTGGGCGGCTTTAATAGTTTTGTTGACCAACACATCAACGGCTGCTTGTTGAAAACTCGCCGCAATATTCTGCTTGATTTTTTGATCTATTTTTTCAATTTTTTTGACTGTATACAGCACGGCGGTTTTTAAACCTGCAAAACTAAAATTAAAATCAGCACTATTAATCATTGGCTGTGGAAAATTGTAAGCCTTACTATCACCTTTTTGAGCTAACTGAGAAATAATTGGCCCGCCCGGATAACCCAAATTCAGCAATGCCGCCACTTTATCAAAAGCCTCACCGGCCGCATCGTCGACAGTTTGACCAATTTTTTTTAAATTGTTTAAAGTTTTCAAAAAAATTAATTCGGTATGACCACCCGAAACAATTAAACTTACTGCCGGCAAATCTATTTTTTGATTTAACACCAATGGCGAATAAACATGACCTAATAAATGATTAACTCCGATCAAAGGCTTACCAAAGGCATAGGCTAAACTTTTAGCAGTTTGCAAGCCAACAATTAACGAGGTGACCAAGCCCGGACCAGCCGTAACAGCAATCCGGTCAACTTTTTTTATAGATAAACCAGACCGTTTAACTGCTTGGCTGATCACCGGCATAATATTAACAATATGGTTCCGAGCGGCCAGTTCCGGCACCACTCCGCCATAAGGTTTATGAATTTCGATTTGCGAAGAAACCACACTGCTCAAAACAGTGAATTTTTTGCTTTTATAATCAACGACCGCAGCCGCCGTTTCGTCACAGGAACTTTCAATGGCTAGAATTTTCATGGAAAAAAATTTTATCTAATTTATTATTGTAAATTGAATAAAAAATTAAGGTCACAATAAGCAATATTAATAAGTATGTCAACCACAAAGGCACAACTGGCTTAACAATGTCGACAGTAACCAAGTCATTACTTTTATTTTTATACAAATACAGAATCTCTGAGCGATCAACCAATAAAAAATTTTTAGCTAAAATATCAGATAATTGTTGATCAGATTGGCTCCTTTCTCCATTCCAAAAAGGTGTTTGCTTTAACTCTGCTACTACCATGGCCGCTTTTTCCACCGGCAACGGCTGCCAAAGGTCAGGCCGAAATTCTTCTGGGTCACGGGCATTAGCAATCGCCCGATTGGCCAACCCACCAAAAAAATTACCAATGATCACTTGCGTTTCAGGATGATAATAGTAATGTTCAAAAATTGATGTTTTAGACCAAATTATATCATTTGAGTTCGTATTATTTTTTAATTTATCAGCTAAATTTAAATTAATCTGACTATAAGGATTATACTTTATGCCACTCCAAAAATTTGGTTCGACATTTATCAAACTAACAAAAGTAGTTGATCTTAAATGAATAACTGGGTTTTTTTCTGGCGTATGAATTAATTGAACATCAAAAAAAATAATAAAAATAATAAAAATAACATTCAATATCAAATTGTTATTTTTTTCTAAAATCAAATAAATAAAAACAGCCAAACAAATTGCTAATGCAACCAGACCGCCAGCACTGAAAAACCTTTCTGGGTAAAGTGGGATAATTATAAACATTGGAAAAATCCAAATAAAAATCGGCAAAACTTTTTGAAATAATTCATTTTTAAAAAAATAAATCAAACACCAAAAAAAAGTGACTATAAAACTAAACGGCAAAAAAATATCAAATAATGAATCATTCTTGCCACGTTCAAATGGCGTTAAAACTGAAAAATATTTAATATAGTTTAAGTGGGTGACAACATTAATAAACCAAGGTAGATAAAATATAAAAGAACCAAAAATTATAATTAAAACTTTTTTAAATTCCTTTTTGTTGACTAACCCATAGCTAAACAACAACCAAGCCGAAAAATATGGTAAAAACATATGACTATACCAAACTAATATCATCAACAAAAAAGCGGCCAAATATTTTTTACGAGTCAAAAAAACATAAATTAATAACGTCAAAAAAATACTCAAAGTTGCCGGCAAAACCGTTACTGATGTCATAATAAAAGGTAGTGATTTAGCCACGAAAATTACTGACAAAAAGCCAACAAAATCATTAAAAATATTTTTTCCGAGATACCAAATCGCCCACAAAATCAAAGGATAAATAATAAAACTAACTAATTTAATTAAAAAAATCTGGTTAATCCCGAGTAATAATAATCCGGACAAAATAATATGAAATAATGGGGGGTAAAGCTGAGCTCGGCCAATCGGAGCCGCCTCCCAATAATTCCAAGTCACTACCCCGCCAGAGTTTATAAAACCATTAGCTACTGACAAATGATAACTAATATCAGAGAAATTTGGTGGCAACATTATTGGATTCAACAAAAGCAAGATGCTAGCAAAAATAATAACCAAAAATGTTCCCCAGGAAAAAATATTAATTCCAAAAAAATTTTTCTTAACTAAATAATCAATCATAAAAAGCTCTTATTTTTTAAACCAACCACTGTTATTAGACTAGTTTTTCTAGTCTTTTTTTCTCTAAAGTTAGAAGGAAAAATCGTCGTCTGGCAAACAGTACAACCACCATTGATTTCCATGTTTTCAATTTTTAACCCCCGAATGGTTAACTGATTAATTATACCTGCATTTAAATCAAAACGAAAAGCTGACCGATAATAATTAAAGGCTAAACGGTTACCAGACAAAAAAAATAACAAAGCTTTAATTATACCTTTAAACCCTTTTTGTCGGTAACATGCCATTTCAACACTTGGGCCTAAATAGACACGAATTGACTTTGGATCCAAAATAAACTCCTTAATTATTTTTTTAACTATTTTTTGGGGTAAACCAAAAACTACCCCTCGCCAGCCGATATGAGCTAAAACAACGATCCTTTTAGTTGACTCATACAAAACCAAAGGCACACAATCAGCGGTGGCCAAACTAAAATAAAGATTTTCAATATCAGTGGCTAGCGCATCAAAATTTCCAATAGAATCATCCATTCCAGAAATTATTTTAACCCGACTAAAATGATTAGGCATCATCTCAATCACTCTGGCCGAGTCAATACCAAGCTGCTGATAAAAATCTAAACGATTATTTTTTTCGGCTTTATCTATCGCCGAACTTCGGCGACCAAAAAGACCATCTTGCTTAGTACCAAAAGCTATCAACAAATCAGATTGATTAAACAAATTAGTCTGCGGTAAAATCATAATATCAGACATTATAACATTAAAAAAAACAGGTCGCCACTAAGCTGATCTATTTTTTTAAAAAATATTTTAGTTGACTACTTCTGGGGTGTTGCTAGTGCTATCAAGACTTGGCCCTGGTGTTGAATAAATACAAGAATTGTCATCTTGAGTTGCTTCACTATTATAGTTAGTAGCCTGAGAGTCAGTGCATCCCAAAATAGGATAAGTACAAGAGGAGTCATCTTCAGTGGCCTCACTGTTATAGTTATTAGCGGTTGAGTCGGTACAACCCAAAATAGCTGGGGGAATATCTTCTACTTCTGGGGTGGTGGTTGAAGTCTCTTGTTGATAGGTGCAAGAGGAGTCATCTTCGGTCGCT
>JAFGGX010000035.1 GCA_016930315.1 Candidatus Buchananbacteria bacterium | reverse complement strand
GATCACCAGAAACATCCCCAAACAATGGCCTAGAATTAGAGCGGCCAACTTTAGAGGTAAACGAAATTATAGAAATATTAGAAGGAATTAATTTTAGAGGAAATTCACCTCAATCAGATTTAGTTGGAGCATTAAATAGCGCAATCGAATTAAAAACTGGCGTTAAGGGTTGTTTAGAAGGTCAAAAAACACAATCCCTCGGCAATGCTATAGCAGAAAATTCACAACTTAAGGGCGAGCTAACGGACGGACAAAAAAGAGAAATCTTTGAAAAAATGGCACCGGAAATAAAAATACTTATTGAACAAGAATAACTATACATCATTGCACTCAAACATTTAAAAAACCGCCACTTTTTAAGTGGCGGTTTAATTTAATTATTTTTTAATCCAAAATTACTTCTCAATCATTGTATCTTTAAGATGCTGAGTCACTTTTCTAGCGGCTAAAATGTTTCTAACATACCCTCGGTATTCTGGGGTATTAATTTGTTTTTCCACATCGGCATTGCCGCCATAATTTTCCAAAGTCTTTTTTAATTCTTCCTCTACTTCTTTGTCATCCACTGCAACTTTTTGTTGATCACCAACCGCCCGGGTTACCAATGCACCTTTGACCCGACGAACCGCTTGGGGAGCAAACTCTAACAACAAATCGTTTTCAGACTTTTTCAAATGGGTTAAATAATCTTCAAACTTCACTCCTTGACCGGCTAAATTCTGGCTCAACTCATCAAGCATTTTTTTAGTTTCCGAATTAATCAAAATATCTGGAATGTCATCAAATTGGCTTTTCTCAATAATTTTATCAAACATTTCATCTTCCACCCGATGATCTTCTTTGTGCTTAGCTTCGTGTTCTAAATTTTCTCTGACTTGTTTTTTTAATTCATCAACGGTTTTAAAACCACCCAAACTTTTGGCAAATTCATCATCAATTTTTGGTAGATCTAAATCATATACCCCACGGACAGTTACTCTAAATTCAGCTTGTTTGCCGGCGACGGTTTTTTGATGATAATCTTTTGGGAATTCTAGTTTGAATTCTTTAACTTCGTCTTTTTTTAACCCAACTAAATTTTCTTCAAACCCTGGGATAAACGAACCTTCGCCTAAAACCAAAGGAAAGTTTTTCTGAGCGCCATTTTCAATCGGCACATTGTCAATAAAAACTTCAAAATCAATTTCCACCTTATCGCCATTTTTCGCCTCACGGTTGGCCAAAGTTTCTTTGGCCCGGCGGCGTTGTAAATCATTTAAAACTTCTTCAATTTGTTTATCTTCAACTTTAACTTCTTTGCTTTTAACCTTAAGTTGAGTGTAATCAGCCAATTTAACTGCCGGTAACAAAGCAATGGTAGCTTTATAAACCACTGGATTACCCGGTGCTAATTTTACAATATCAATATTTGGCGAACCAACGGTAATTAACTTTTCTTGATCTAAGGCTTGAACAAAAGTTTTTTGGACGGCCGGCTCAATTGCTTCTTCCCAAATTCGGCCTTCGCCCACTTGTTTTTTAACAATGTCTAAGCTGGCCTTACCTGGTCTAAAACCGGCAATTTTTGTGGTCTGCGAAATGGCCTGAGCGGCTTTTTCCAAAAAAGGCTGATACTCATCAATGCCAATTTCAATGGTTAATTCAATTTGACCGCGTCCAATTTTTTTACTTTCTACTTTCATAGATATAATACAAATTACTAATAAATACGAATATTACGAATTAATATCTGGTTAAAATCTTTTTGAAGAGTATCAAATTGACCAATAAATGTCAACCAAACATAATTTGACAAAAAAAGAAAAAAACAATAATATCAAAGAGAATCTTAAACCAGAAAGGGGTGTGTGTTTAATGTATCAGTTGATAACTTTCCAAAAACCCTTCTACGGAAGGAGTGACCAGATTGCAGAATTCAAAAAACTGGGGGGAGTAGAAAAAGTCTTCACTGACCCGCGATGTCGATCCTACCACGTCTTGCTGAAGCTCAAAGATGGCGCTGGCTTACAAACACCGCCTAAATTCGCAGGAAACTTCGTCAAGAGCAATAACCTAATAAGCTCCACTCGAATCAATCCCTGGCTTCACGACCTCAGCGAAGTATGAAGATAACCAAGTGCCTTAGCCCCCGGCCTAGTAGGGGGTCTCTTTTTTATTTAAAAATAGCCCCGGGAAATTCCGAGGCTATTTTTCTAAAAATCTAATTTAGACTTACAACACCAGCAAACCAACAATCAACAAAGCGACAACATTCAAAACTTTAATCATCGGATTAATCGCCGGGCCAGCCGTATCTTTATACGGATCGCCAACTGTATCACCGGTCACAGCTGCTTGATGGGCAAAACTACCCTTGCCGCCAAAGTTACCTTGCTCAATATACTTTTTAGCGTTATCCCAAGCGCCGCCACCAGAAGTCATGCTGATGGCTAAAAACACACCGGTAATAATACTGCCAATCAACAACCCGCCCAACGCAATTGGGCCTAAAATAAAGCCAACTAAAATTGGAGTAACTACCGGGATTAAGGCCGGTAAAATCATTTCTTTTAACGCCGCTTTAGTAACGATATCAACACATTGACCATAATCTGGTTTAGCGGTTCGTTCCATAATACCTGGAATTTCTTTAAACTGCCGACGCACTTCGGTTACAATTGCACCGGCGGCTCGGCCGACTGCCTGCATTGAAAAGGCAGAAAATAAAAACGGCAATAAACCACCAATCAACAAACCAATCATCACTCGAGTGTCGTTAAGTAAAAACTGCGCGCCACTGCCTAAAGAATTAGTGTAGTCGGCAAATAAAACCAATGCTGCCAACGCCGCTGAACCAATCGCATAACCTTTAGTCACCGCTTTGGTGGTGTTGCCAACCGCATCTAAAGCATCGGTAGTGTTGCGAACATCTTCTGGCATGTTAGTCATTTCGGCAATGCCACCGGCGTTGTCGGTAATTGGACCATACGCATCAATAGTAACAATAATGCCAGCTAACGAAAGCATGCTCATCGCGGCAATAGCAATTCCATACAACCCAGCTAAATAATAACTGACAAAAATCCCAGCCGCAATCACCAAAACTGGCCAAGCGGTTGATTTCATACCAACGGCTAACCCGGCAATCACGTTAGTACCATGACCGGAATTAGAAGCTTGAGCAATGCTTTTAACTGGCTTGAAATTTGATGAAGTGTAATATTCAGTAATTACTACCAGCAATCCGGTAATCACTAAACCAACCAAAGCTGACAAATAAATTCCTAAATTAGCTTGAGGAGTTAAATCACCCAAAAACCAACGAGTCACAAAATAAAAAGCAATGGCAGCCAACACTCCGGAAGCAATCAAACCTTTATATAACGAACCCATGATATTTTGACTCTTGCCCAATTTAATAAAGAAGCTGCCAATAATTGAACAAAGAATCGCCACACCACCAATAATCAATGGATAAAAAACTGCCGGTGAAAAATCAATAAACGCTAAATGACCAATCAACATGGCCGCCACAGTGGTAACGGCATAAGTTTCAAACAAATCAGCGGCCATACCAGCATCGTCACCAACGTTGTCACCAACGTTGTCGGCAATAACGGCTGGATTTCTTGGATCGTCTTCTGGAATTCCCGCTTCAACTTTACCAACTAAGTCAGCACCAACGTCAGCGGCTTTAGTATAAATTCCACCACCTAGCCGAGCAAAAACGGAAATCAAACTGGCGCCAAAGGCTAAACCAATCAATGCTCTTAAAACTTCGCCGCTACTTTGAGTAAAAGCACTGGCAAACCAATAGAAACCAGCTACCCCTAACAAAGCTAAACCCACCACTAACATCCCGGTTACCTGGCCGCCTTTAACCGCCACGTTTAAAGCTTTAGCCAATCCACCTCGGGCGGCTTCGGCGGTTCGAACATTGGCTCTTACTGCTACGTTCATACCAACAATACCGGCTAGCGCACTAAAAACCGCACCGACGATAAAACCAACGGTGGTTAAAATATTTAAAAATATCGCCAATAAAATCGCCAACACTAAAGCAACAACAGCCACAGCCCGATATTGACGTTTTAAAAAAGCTTTTGCTCCTTGTTGAATAGCATCAGCCACAGATTGCATCTCAGCTGAGCCGCTTGGTTGGCGTAAAATCCAACGACTTAACAGTAGGCCATAAGCAATCGCAATAATGCCGCAGACCAACGCAAAAACTAAAGTTGTAGTCATATTAAAAAGTTAAATTATTTTTTAGATTTTTTAGTTGATTTTTTTTCTTTTTTTTCTTTTTTATCATCGGCCTTTTCTGCTTCTTCCTTGGTTTCAACTTCTTCTTTTTCTCCAGTTTCTGCCTTGTCGGTCTCATCGGTTTCTTGGATTTCTTTTTCTAAATTTTCTTCCGACTCTTCTCCATCTTCAGACGCAACCTCTTCGCCTGAGGCTGAAATAATATTAATTTTCCAACCGGTCAACCGAGCCGCTAACCGAACATTTTGACCAGATTTACCAATTGCCAAAGACAGCTGGTCTTCATTAACCTTAACCGTTGCTTCTTTGGTCTCTTCATTAATATCAATATTAATAATTTTAGCTGGCGACAAAGCATTAATAATATATTCAACCGGATCATCACTATATTTTACAATATCAACTTTTTCACCTTTCAGTTCAGAAATAATGGTTTGAATTCTGGCACCTCGTTGACCAATACAAGAACCAATTGGATCAATATTTTCGTCTTCGGTCCACACGGCAATTTTTGATCTGGAACCGGCTTCTCTGGCAATCCCCTTAATTTCCACTGTCCCATTGGCAATTTCTGGAATTTCCAAAATAAATAAACGTTTTACAATGTCCGGATGCGCCCGCGAAACAATAATTTCCGGACCCTTGGTGGTTTGAGCAACCGAAACCACATAAAGTTTTAGCTGAGTGCCAGGCACATATCTTTCATTTTGAATTTGTTCTTCCGGCGGTAACAAAGCGGTTAATTTGCCCAAGTCAATCAAAACCAATCGGCCTTCTTGACGCTGGACTGTGCCAACAATAATTTCGCCTTGCTTATCTTTATATTCTTCGTACATGGCTTCGCGTTCGCTTTCTCGCACCTTTTGAGTAATCACCTGCTTAGCAGTTTGAGCGGCCATGCGACCAAATCCACTCGGTGTTGGTAATTCAGTTTTTATTACATCGCCAACCACTACGCCTTTTTTAATTTCTTTAGCTTCCGAAATTTGAATATCAGTCTTTGGATTAAATTTTGGTTTTTCTTCTTCGCCGTCTTCATCTGCCGGCTGATCTGATTTTAGCACTGGTTTTTCTTTTCTAATTTCAGATTTATGTTCATTTTCTTCTTCGATCATAGCTAATTCTTCTTCCGGCACATCATCAACCACTGTTTTAACGTCAAAAATCTTGGAACCGCCGGTGGTTAAATCAAACTCCACTTTGATGTTTTGATTTTTTTCACCAAAGTCTTTACGATAAGCCGCCGCTAAAGCCGCTTCGATAATTTCAATCACCGATTCAAAAGAAATGCCTTTTTCTTCACAAAGCAATTTAATTGCATCGGCGATTGATAGCTGTTCTTCACTCATATTTTTTTTAAAAAATAAATAATAATATTTGGTAAAAAAATATGGTAGCTCCAAAAAGCTACCTTTTAATCACCAATTCCTGAATTCTAAAATAAGTATAGCAATCTATACTCTGTCTGTCAAGGCTAATTTAAAATTAAAAAATGTTCTCAAAATGATTAATCTCTAAATTACCCTTATACAAAGACAAAGCAATTGCATCAAATTGAAAACCAATAAAATCACCGGGGCAATCATTAATAAACTGTTCAGCGGCTAAAATTAATTTCTCCTTTTTACTTTTTGTGATTGCCTCTTCGGGCAAACCAGCCGAAAGATTCGACCTCATTTTTACTTCAACAAAGACTAAAATTCTGTTTTTTTCACAAATCAAATCAATTTCTCCATGTCGAGTTTGATAATTCTTAGCCACTAAAAAATAACCATTATCAACCAAGTATTTTTCCGCTAATTTTTCGGCCGTCTGGCCAATCAAACGATTACTAAACATAATTTTTCTTTTTTTATTATTACCAACGCGGAGATTCTTCAGTCTCCACCTAATGTCATTGCGATGCCGACATGGTCGGCAGAAACAATCTCTGGGGGTCGCCACGCTCCACCGAACATATTCCTACTCGCTCGCGACGACACTCTAGCATAATTCGTTAAATAAATCTTGCCATTGTGGATTTATACTTTTGATTAGATTAATTTTCTTTACTCTTGAACCAGCCTTAATTTGTTTTTCCCTACTAATAGCATCATAAGAATTATTAAATATTTCATAATAAACCAACCTGTTTACATTATATTTACTGGTGAAACTATTTGGATTTAATTTTTCTTTATGTTCATAAATACGCCTGGCTAAATTATTAGTTACACCAACATACAAAACTGTATTTATTTTATTAGTTAAAATATAAATATAATATTGTTTTTGATTAAACATAAAACGCACTTAAACTAAGTGCGCTATGTTGATCACGTCGTTCGTTCAACGACGTGATTAATTAAAAACTCAAAAACTCTTTATGGAATATATTTTGCTTTTTGCTTTTTGGCTGTAATTTCTGCTTTTTTCTTAGGCATTTCTTTAACAAAATATCGGACAACAACAACCAACCAAATGATAAAAACTAAAGCCAAAACTAGCAACCAAAAACGCGAACCTAATAAAATCACCCCCTGCCAACCAAAAAATAAATAAACTAAAGTTAAAGCCCCAATTGTGTTAAACAAAATTGCAACTTTTTTATAACCTTTGCCGGTCAATCCATCTTTAGCTTTTAGCCCAAACTGAAAAATTAATCCAACCACGATAAACAAAATTGAAATAGCCAATAAACTTTTGATCGCGCTGGGCTGCAGCGCATCCGGTCTTAAAGAAAATAAGTGACGAGGATTAAAGAAATACTGTAGATAAGCAAACATAATAATATTATCCTAAAATTATTTTTTAAACACTAAACCAAAATGATGTTGACTGGCGGCGAATTGATCAATTAGTTTTAATTTTTGATCGCTGGCGTTTTTTTTAATTTCATCAACGTCGACTTTCCGATCGACTGATAAACCAAAAAACTCTTTATCTTTAGACCAATCAACCACCAATAAATGACCGCCCGATTTTATCAATCTGACTGCTTCTTTAATAATTGCTTCTTTATTCTCCGACTGATACAAAGTGTTGATTAAAAAAGCAGCGTCTAGGCTCTGTTCGGCGATTTTAGTAGCGCCGTAGATTTCCAAATTTGACCAAACGCTTTTAACGTTATTTAAACCAGCCAACCGAGAACGGCTAACAGCTGCTTGCAAAGCTGACTTTAAAATATCAACCGCATAAACTAATCCCGTTTCACCCACCAATTTGGCAGCCGCCACCACAAACTGCCCCGAGGTACCGCAACCCAAATCAGCTACAGTCATGCCGGCTGAAAGTTTTAAATGACTAAAAAGCAGTGTTGAATCAACTAAAGCATTAGTGGATTTATCTTCGGCCATATTTTAACGATAAAATAAAAACTTAGCAATACCTAAATTATACGCTAAAAATTACCGGCCGTAAAACTGCTACCCTTCCAACAAATCTTTAATCGGCTTATAACTGCGCCGATGAATTTTCGAAACCCCATATTGCATCAACATTTGAAAATGCTGATTAGTACCATAACCTTTGTGTTGTTTAAAACCATAAGCCGGATATTTTTCGTCCAGCTCATCCATCAAATTGTCACGGGTGACTTTAGCCACAATCGACGCAGCCGCAATTGAAAAAACTTTGTAGTCACCATCAATAATGCCACTCGAGGATAAATCAGCAATTTTTAAATTTCGGCCGTCAATTAATAAATAATCAGGCAATGGCTTGATACTTTTAACAGCCAACTCCATCGCCAAAAAATTCGCCCGAGTTAAACCGTCTTTATCAATCACGTCATAATCGACAATGCCAACGCCCCAAGCCAGTGCACTTTCGGTAATTTTTTTATAAAGACTTTTTCTTTCCGGCAAACGCAACAACTTTGAATCTTTAATGCCTTTAATTTTATTATCAAGCGGCATAATCACGGCCGCGGCCACAATTGGCCCAGCCCAGGCGCCGCGGCCGGCTTCGTCAATGCCAGCAATTAATTGGAAACCTTTTTTAACCAACCTTTTTTCCTGACTTTTGTTTGGATAAAACATAAATTTTGAACCTCAAAAAATGGATTTCTTAAAACTGATTTTATTCTAAAGAAAAAACCCGCCGGAATCAAGTCATTAATTACGCCGAAGCATAAAATGATTGAATCCGACGGGAATGAATCGTCCAGTCTCGTCAAATCTCGAAGGAAAAATTCAGCCGACCGCACGGCCCTTCGAGATTTCTTTTTTCAGAAAACTTAACGATTCAATGGTACTCACGCGAGGTTTGTGAGTTTACCTAGGACCGAGAGCCGTAAGCAATCGCTTCACCCACAGCTCTCAGTAGTCAAGACACAATAACACCAAACTAAAAACTTGTCAAGACTAACAAAAAAAATAACCCCAAAATTTCAGGGTTATTTCCTTTTTATCTTAAATTTAAGCTAACCTTGATGTTCTTTTTCCGCTAAGAAACGTTGAGCCTCCAAAGCCGCTTGGCAACCAGCCCCAGCCGCGGTAATAGCTTGCCGATAAAAATAATCGTGAACATCACCGGCGGCAAAAACCCCTTCAACATTAGTTTTATGACCATCTTTAATTTCAATATAACCAACTCGATCTAAATTCAATTGCCCGGCAAAAACCTCGGTATTTGGCCGATGGCCGATGGCCACAAAAACCCCTTCGGTCGGAAACTCGCTAGTAGTATTATCAATGTTATTTTTTAATGTCACGCTAGTAACTTTTTTTTGAGCCGGATCAGCGATATCAACCACTTCGATATTATATAAAAATTTAATCTTTGGATTTTTCTTAGCCCGTTGATACATAATCGATGAAGCCTTAACTTCCACTTCCCCCTTACGTACCAACACCGTTACTTCTTTAGCAAACTTAGTTAAAAAATTGGCTTCTTCCATCGCCGCATCGCCACCGCCAACAATCACCACTTTTTTATCGCGAAAAAAAGCGCCATCACAAGTTGCACAAGCCGAAACGCCAAAACCTTTCAGCTTATTTTCCGATTCCAGGCCTAACCACTTAGCCGAAGAGCCGGTGGCAATAATTACCGAGTGAGCTAAATAAGTTTTTCCATCCCCCGTTTCCATTTTTAATGGCTGACTAGAAAAATCAACTTTCACCACATCTTCACTAATAATTTCTGTTCCAAACCTCACTGATTGTTTTTTCATCAATTCCATCAACTCCGGTCCTTGAATTCCTTCCGGAAAACCTGGAAAATTTTCCACTTCAGTAGTCCACATCAATTGACCACCGGCCACTCCCCCGCGATTAACTCCTTCGATCATCAACGGGGCGAGATCAGCGCGAGCCGCATAAATTGCTGCCGTGTAACCGGCCGGCCCGGAACCAATAATTATTAAATTATAAATTTTTTCTGTCATAATTAAGCAGTCATTAAAGAATCAAGTTTTTGAGCTAAAACATTTTTATCTTGAACGCCAACCAAAGTTTCTGCCGGATTTCCATCTTTAAAAATAATAATGGTTGGAATACTCATCACCTGATATTTTTGAGCGGTCATTGGTGAATTATCAACATCAAGCTTACCGATTTTGACATCTTTATCTTTATACTCTTCAGCCAACTTTTCAACAATTGGACCTTGCATTCGACACGGCCCGCACCAATCAGCATAAAAGTCTACCAAAGCAACGCCGCCGCTTAAAACTTCTTGGTTAAAATTTTGATCATCGAATTTTAGTTCGGACATATTTTTTTGTAACTAATAATTAAGCTTATGAAACGCGTAACACATAACATGGAACATCATGAAAATATTGCATGTTATGTGTTCTATGTTATGTGTTTCATGTTACGTGTATATTCTAATCAATTTTACAAAGATAATCAAAGCAGTCTTTAACTTCACTGTCTTTAATTTTTTTTGTCTTGCTTTCTATTAACCTTTTTTCTAACGATTTCAAGCTGCCACGCACTGCTTCGATTTGTTGTAAAACTTTACAGATTTTATTTTCTTGTTCAATCAAATGTTCAATTGATTGCAGCTGGCCAATTAAGCGATGCAGATGAGAAATAGCTGGTTTTTGTGTAATTTTAGCCATAAATATTAAATTAAAATTCCATATTTTTGATTTTTGAGATTTAATTTTTAAATTTTAATTATACTAGGGGGGGAGTATGTGTCAAGTAAGTGAAAAGCCGTACGAACAGGTATACGGCTTTCATCCTCCCAGCATTGATCTGGTCGGGTTTACCACACTAAGTGGCCTGAAAGAAAAGGGCGATTAGCGCTCTGCCTGTGCGGTGGGTTACCGCTACGTCTTGTGGCAGGGGTCCGCGCCGGTGGCACCGTGGCCGGCTTCTTTGGCGGTGGTGTCTTTCATCGCCTGGAGGTTGTCGATCTTTCTGTGTGGGGATTCGGTTGGCCGTGGACGCGTCATGAGGATACTCCTCTGAAAGAATTTAGCTACGCAGACCAAGCTGAAATCCAGCCTGTTCAACAAAACTCCAGAAAGGTCTACGCTTGCTAATATAAACTTACACCTAAATAAAATGTTTGTCAAAATAAAATGTTCCACGTGGAACATTTTGCAAATATAAAAATAAAGGCCGCTCATGACAGGTCAAGCGGCTGTTTCCTCCCATTATTTTTTTTCTGAGACTGAAAAATGGTAGAGGTTTCTCGCTTTTGCAAACGAGCAATTAGAATTGATCAACTCGGATCAAACCACAGCAACTGCCATGGTCATAAAGCCATCGAGAGGCTTAGGCCAAGGCACCCGAGGAAGACCACCGAGGACAAACCTATCCTCCGGGTGTTGAGATGGTCGAGGAGGATCTTTCTAATAGTCATCCGGCAGAATGGGCGGGTCGATCAATCCACTTCGATGAGAGTCTCTAGAAAAACGAAACATAATTTACCCTCTCTGCTACGAAGTGTGGCGACAAGACGATATCAAGAGGCATTATCCTGTCAGACGATTCCCAGTCAATAAGTGTCAGGAATCATAAAACCTTCATTTCAATCGTCAAATCAATTTAATAATATAAAAATAATACAAATAATGTCAAAATGTTCCACGTGGAACATTTTGACACTTGACAAGTTAAATCAATTATTTTATAATTACCATAGCAACTATCTCTGGAATGAAAGAAGGTGATATCATGTTTGATGGTTGCCATACAGACCCAATGATATGTGACTGCGACTGCCATACACATCCTGAATCAATTTCCCACTGCAGTCCTTGTTGCATTAAATGTCCATTGCCAGGTTGCGAAGCTAATGTAAACTTTCACTGTCTCAGACAACACATCGCCGAGGAACATAAAGGAATCGAGATAGATGAAAATTTAATCAGAAGATTCCCAGATGAATTTCAAGAGGAGTCTGGAGTGCTGTCCGAATAATAGCTTCCAAAGCAACTAAAATCGCCGCGTTAGCAATAACGCGGCATCTCTTTTATTAAAAATGTTCCACGTGGAACATTTTATTTTTAAATAGAAAAGACCCACACCAGCGTAAACCAGTGTGGGTCGATGAGTTGCAAGTCAAAAGGACTCAGTACTTAGTTACTTTCGAGAACAGCAGCCGAGTAGTCGCCTTTGAAACTGAGGCCAATAGAGTAGCAATCCCATGTCCAACTGCCGCCGCACCAGAATAGGTAGTGAACGTACAAGTCGCCGCGCAAGCCGCGGAATGTAACAGCCCAGAAGTAGATGAATCTGACTTCGTTTTGTTTCCAATCCTCGGGAATGAGGTGGCTGTGTTCGTAGAGTCCATTCATGACGTTGGGATGCAACACTGGCAGGTTCATCACTTCGTCGCGAAGTTCGTAACCTCTGATAGCCTTACCACCATTTTGACGTTCGGATCGGTACAAAATGACTTTACGATCGTCAACGTATAGGCCATCAGCGCGCTTCTGTACCGTAACCCAGCCGCCTCCCTTGTTGGTTTCCACTGTTGCGCCGTCAAACGGCAGGATCGGCGGAGCATCAAGATTGACAAGGATGGTATTTTTGTTTACCACGATGATGCGCTGAGCGGCGAGGAACTGTTGGCCAAGAGGTTTGAGAAATTCCTCGACGAACTTATCCTTGCCTTCAGCGGTAACCCAACCGATGATTTCCAGGCCGATACCCATTTCAGACCACGTCTCCTTGATAATCGTAAACAGCCTAACAAAAACGGCCGCAATCTTACCAAGACCTACCCAATTCAATGGCACTTCATTTTTCTTACTCATGACGCTTGCTCCTTTTGTCTCCTCATTGCCCAGGCCTATAGCCTCGCTCCGAATCGACAAAAAATTAGATTTTGCCAGAGGGCTAACTTAAATAGCCTAGCCATAGCCAAAAACTACCCACATTTGAGTGGCTTTTGGCTATGGCTATATAAATTAAAAGAACTAATTTGCTAGTTTATTATAAAATTTTAGTTTTGTCAATTAAAAAATGTTCCACGTGGAACATTTAAATAACTAAAAACAGTGGGAATTACTTAATGGCAGTATTTTCCACTGTTTTTTAAATCATCTAAAGCAAAATAGTAGGTTGTTAATAGTCAAAGTTTTTGTTTATTTTTTTACGCCCTTCGGCAAGATAAGCTCGAATATGACTTGCTCAAGGCATTCGCCTCGTCTTTTTAAGCTTGGTGGAACACCATGAGCGAGGCTTAGTTTTAGCTAAGACGAGTCGAATGGTGGACCGTACAGGAGTTGAACCTGCGACCTCCTCCATGCCATGGAGGCGCTCTAGCCAACTGAGCTAACGGCCCGTGAATAACAATTTACTACTAACAACTTAACATCAAAAATAAACTTAATACAGTATAACAATTTTTAAGAAAATGTCAAATCTAACCATTTGCAATAGTATTTTTTCTATATTTTGAGCTAAAAATTACATAGAGATATAATAGCTAAACTTAGCCAAAATATAGAGTCGTAAAATATAAATATCAAATCTATTGATGGTACACTATGAGCGAGGCTTAACTTAAGCTAAGATGGGTCGAATGGTGGACTGTGGGGGAGTCGAACCCCCGACCTCTACAATGCGAATGTAGCGCTCTACCAACTGAGCTAACAGCCCAAAAAATAATCCTTAAATGGTGCCCGTGGTAAGAGTCGAATCCCGCAACATCTCACAAGCTTGATGTGCGGGACAAGCCTACAATTCTTTTCATCAAACTTATTCATTTACTACCATAATCAATACCCCCACCCGGACTTGAATCAGGATCAATGGCTTAGGACGGAGATGCCCCCCGCCCGCCTGACTCGTCTGGTGTCCCCGGGAGGAATTGAACCTCCATCTAAGGCTTAGGAGTCCCTTGTTCTATCCGTTGAACTACGGGGACGTCAGGCGAGTCGGGCGGGTATCCAATTGAGCCTGCCTGCCGGCAGGCAGGCTACGGAGGCTCGCAAATCATAAAAATAGCTCTTACGCATTAAACAATATCGAAAAAAACAATATTTGTAAACAATTTATCCTCATCTTACGCTCTGGACAAGCAAACTGAGCGTGCTAAGCTTAAATTACTATCAATTTTAATTAAATAATGCTACACTAATTCGTTGCCTTTATCTTGCCTGCCGCCACAAGACGGTAGGTAGGCTAAAAGCAGCGAATTTTCCTTTATTAATTCAAAAATTTCCGCTACAATATAGTCATGCGTACAATCCCTAGACAATTTTTTGAAACCGCCAAAAACTTCCCAAAACGTCCGGCTCTGAAATTTAAATTTCAGGGTGCTTATATTACTATTACTTTTGAAGATTTAAAAAAACGAGTTGAAAAATTAACCTTGAGTTTAAAAAATTTAGGTTTACAAAAGGGAGATCGGCTGGCAATTTTATCGGAAAATCGAACCGAGTGGGTAAGGACCGATTTGGCAACTTTAATTTTGGGTGCAATTGTTGTTCCGGTTCACACCACCTTGTCACCAAAAATTATTAAACACATTCTACTCGACTCTGGTTCAAAAATAATTTTAGTTTCCAATCAAGAACAATTTAATAAATTAATTTTAGTAATTGATGACCTGCCAGAATTAGAAACCATTATTTATATTAATCTAGATCATCCGGAAAATTATGTTGGCAATAAAAAATTAATTTCGCTCGACGAGGTGATGAATTTACCGGTTGATGAAAATCAACCAATCGAAATTCTTTGCCACCGTGATGACGTGGCTAGTATAATTTATACTTCCGGCACTACCGCCATGCCAAAAGGAGTGATGCTAACTCACTATAATTTACTTTTTGATGCCGAAGCTGCCATCACTGCCGTGCCGGTAACCGAAAAAGATGTTTTGCTTTCTTTTATGCCGCTATCACACGTTTTAGAAAGAACTGCCGGTTACTACGCCCCATTAATTTTACGCGGCGCCTGCATTGCTTATGCAGAAAGCATAAAAACCTTAACTGAAAATTTAAAAGAAGTTCGGCCAACTATTTTAGTTTCCGTACCACGGGTGTTTGAAAAAATGCACACCAAAATTTGGGAGAATATTAAACAGGGGAGTAAATTAAAATACAAACTTTTTATCTGGGCCTTGCACCAACCACACGGCACGCTGGCTTATACAATTGCTGACAAGTTAGTTTTTTCAAAAATTAAAAAGATTTTAGGCGGTCATTTTCGTTTCACTATTTCTGGTGGGGCGAGCTTAAACCATAAATTGGCCCGTTTTTTCGCCAGAATTGGCATAAAAATTATTGAAGGCTATGGCTTAACTGAAACCTCGCCGGTAGTAGCGGTTAATCGACCAGACAATATTAAATTTGGTACTGTCGGCCAACATTTAGTTGGCGTTGCATTAAAACTCAATCCCGACAAAGAAATTTTAGTTCGCGGACCAAACGTAATGCTTGGTTATTACAAAAATGAAGCTCTGACTAAAGAAACAATCGACAACGACGGCTGGCTGCACACTGGCGATTTAGGCTTTATTGATCCAGAAGGTTTTTTAACCATCATTGGCCGCCGCAAAGAAATGATTTCTTTATCTAATGGTAAAATTGCTTGGCCCGAACAACTGGAAAATATTTTAGAAGACGACCGGTTGATTGCTCAAGCAATTATTTTTGGCAACAACAAATCTTATCTAACCGCTCTAATTGTACCGGACTGGCAAGAAGTGAGCCGTCAGCTCGACAAAATTGCCATGCCAACCAAAGAGCCGGATCAACTAGTTAACGATCAAAAAATTATTGATTTTTTTACCGACCGAATTAATAAAATCAACGACCAATTTGCTGAATGGGAAAAAATTAGAAAATTTGTTCTACTGCCAAAAGAATTTTCTCAAACTAAAGATGAGTTAACTCCGACTTTGAAACTACGCCGAAAAACAATTGAACAAAATTATCAAAAAGAGATTACTAAGCTTTATGCTTAGCAACGCTCAACTCATAAAACATAGAGCACGTAACATGGAACATTCCTGTAATGTTCCATGTTTTATGTTACGTGTTCTATTTATCTACTTTGACAAAACCAAGCGCCGATGCTAATTTATAAATAAGCATCGCACATTCAACAAATGGAAAGGAGAAAGGGGCGAATCCATCAAGTATTAACAATCCTGCACAAGCTACTCCGCAGAGGTGGCAACACATGAGCAAGCCAGCCAGAAAACCAAACCCAAACGATAGGTGCCCCCCCCAACAAGACTGCTACTTCGCCGAAACTCCGCCCAGAAACAAGCCCGAACCTGCCGACCCAACAAGAGAACCGGTCAGCAGTGAAAATCCATACACGCCCTTTTTCACCTGAAACCGGGTGACAACCCACCAAATCCATTGCCATTAAAGCCTCTCCGCGGAGAGGCTTTTCCACTTTCAACAAAGTCAACGCGCTATATAATGCTTGTTCTAAAATAAATTAGGCGATATAATAAACTTAAAGCCGTCATTTATTAATTAGCCATCTTATGACTAGACCAAGACCAAAAGTCGCTTTAATCATCTGCGGCTCTTATCCCAACATTAAACCCGATCAAATTGCCAGTTGGGTTAAAAGCCTCTCGGAACTTAACATCGTTGCTGAAGTTAAGCCATTTTTAATTTTTCAAAAATCAAGTACCAACGTCGAAAGCCAAAACTGGCTTGAGCTTTTCCAAATAATCAAAAAAAATGCCGGCAATTTTGTCGGCTTTGTAGTTTTGCACGATTTTGACAACATTGTCTACACCGCGGCGGCTTTGTCATTTTTAACTTTGGGTTTAAACAAACCAATTGTTTTAACCAGCGGCCAAACCGCTAAAGACCAAAGCCAATTCGAGTCTAGAGCCAACCTAATTAACGCCATTCAATCGGCCAGCGTTAAAATCAATGAAGTTTGTTTAATGTTTGGCAATAAATTAATCCGCGGCAGTCAGGCCCAATTCAGTCAAATTGAAGCTTTTAATAAATTCGACGCGCCACTTGAAGCAATTTTTGGTCGAGTTGATTTTGGCGTCAGAATTTTTAAAAAACTTTTGATCAAAAAAGCTAACGGCATTTTTAAACCAAGCTTAAACCAAAACATCTTAACCATTCATCTTCAACCAGATCTTGATTATCAAACCATTGCTCAGGTCATCGACCAAAAACAGGGGATTGTAATCAACGCCAAACACCACCAACATTTACCCGAAAAATTAATTACCATTTTAACCAAAAATCAAAATTTGCCGGTGGTGATCTGTTGGTCACAAAAAAATGAAAATGAACAATTGGCCAAAATAAAAAACTTTATTTCGGTTGATCAACTCACCTGGCCAACGGCGGTAGTTAAAACCATGTGGGCATTGGCTCAAACCAAAAATATCAAAAAGGTCAAAGATTTAATGGCCACTAATATCGCGGGAGAAATTCTTTAATTATGCGTCTCTATTTTGCCGCCCCAACTAAAGCGCCGACAAGCCTGGAAAAGCAATTTGCCAGAATTGTTGATTTGTTTTATTCAGCTGGGGTGACGGTGTTGAGTAATCGCCAAGAAAAAAATGTTTCGGATTTGACCAACCAAGATTTGGAGAAAATGGAATCAACCGGTGAAAATATGATCGAAGCAATCGACGGTATTGTAATTGAAGGCACTAAATTTTTACCGGAAAGCGGCTATTTAATTGCAATTGGCTTAGCCCACAAAAAACCAATTCTATTTTTAACCCAAAGCGCCAAAACAATTGATAAAAATTTATTAGAAATTAAAAAAGAGCCAACCGCCGCTAAGCTTTTAAATTTAAAAACTTACACTCAAAAAAATTTAGACGAAAATCTGCTTGAGTTTTTACAGCAAATTGAACAAGGCGACAGTGGTGAAAAAGCCACTATCAAATTTACTTTACGGATGACCAAAAAAATCGAGCGCTATTTGCAATGGAAAACTCACAATACAAAGTTGTCCAAAGCTGATTATCTACGAGAAGTGATTGAAAAAATTATTAACCAAGACCAAGACTTCCAAAAATTTATTGCTGACAATTCATAGTCAATTGAATTAACCTCATCCACCAGATAAAGACCGGACTTTCACGCCCGGCTTTTTTGGAATCAATAACATTGACAAAATGGCTTTTTTATAACAAGATATTAGCAATCTCAAGCCTGGTTAGACCAAAAGGAGTGGATCATGCACATTCAAACGTCAATCAATCTCTGGGTGGTGGGCATTGGAATCATCTGCGTTGTCCTATTTGGGTGTTGGACAATCAAATATTTCAAACTCTACCTTGAGTACAGAAAGGACTACATGAACTGGGAAGACAACCACCAAGACCGAGATATAGCAATTATTTGCGGAGCGCTTACGTTAATCGCAATGGTTGCGGTTATATCCTCTGTCGTTGACGTCGACTGGAAACAAATAACAAACTACCTACCGACAGCCTCATTTGCCTTCCTGCTAATCATCATGAGTACCCAAACGTACAGACTACGGAAAGCTGCGGAAGACGGCCTCCCTCAAAAATCTGGGCTGGTTTATCTGCTACTCTCCACGGCCTTATCAATCGGCTCGATTTCCTGGGCCGATCATTCAAGCCCTGGTTGCTGGATAACACTCTCCTGCGTCTGGTCTGGGATTGTATTGTTATTATTGATTTACTACTTCGGTCGTCACGGCGAAGTAAAATATATTCCCCACAAAAGCACAGAGGTTGGGGAAGAAAGCCGTGCTGACCGGCCCGGACGACCAGATAACCATGCTCCTTAACTCAACACACAACTCGACTGCCTATCTTAGGCAAACCCCGCCCGACAATTCTGTTCGGGCGGTTTCTTTTTTTCTAGCAACCAAGTTATATCTAAAAAGGTAGGACTTCCACGCCCAGCCTTTTGACATAACCCAATTTTTTTACTAATATCCAATTGCTCTTTATATCACTGCCTGGAGGCAAATTATGATAGTCGAAATCCCTGTGTCATTTGTGATCTGGTTTTTATTGCTCATCGTTTTTCTGCTGGTTTTGTTGCTACTTGAATTAACTCAAGACAGCAGATCGCCAAGCATCGTCAAATCAGCTTTTTGGTGGGTATTGATTATCTGGTTGATTTCAACGGGCACCACAATCTACCAAACCAAAAACTTCGCGATCTTGGTCATTACATTAATAGTTCTCGGCCTCTCTGCGCTCGTCTGTAAGACAAGAGATGGTCGAAGCTACAGGCCGTTAACAATGGAACAAATTTCTCAACCGACTGAAAAACCTCCATCGAGGAACGCCAGACGGAGAAGAAAGAGAAGAAAGGAGGTCTGAAAATGGTAGATGTATGTGCCATACTAATGCTGATCTGCGCCGTTTTGTTCCCATCGCTCTATCCAATCAGGTGTTTACTGAACTGGATTGGAGCAGAGAACTGGGCGAAGAAAGCCGATTGGCTGGCAACTGCCTGCCTGATGATTTGCATCTTCGCTCTTTTTATCGGTGGAATGGCTGCATAGCCATCCATCAATACTCAACGAGATTCGAAAGGAGATTGTTCATGAACGAAACAGCTGTCGTAATGATAGTCGTCGAAGGGTTATTCCTGACAGCAATCAGCCTCGTGCTTTTCTTGATTACACATTGTAATGAGCAGGAATCACGCGGAGCCAATCTCAAATCAGGGCTTGGGTTCTGGGCTGGAATCCAATATTGCTCCGCTTGGGTCTATTTCGTCGGTGCCGTCGTATTCGCCATTATGGCCAAATTCGCTTCCGAGAGCATCAACCACTGGCTGGTCTGGGTGGCGATTCTTGTACCAATCATCTCCGGCGCCGTCTCGTTTGGACTGGCGAGAAAACAAGGGAGGGTATGATGATGGTCACACACTGGAGCTCAAGCTCCAGCACTCAAAACAAGCCTGCGCGTGCTGACGTCGCTGGCTTGTCTTCTTTTTTATATGAGATTCTTTCGCCCCGACGCAAGGTCGGGGCTCAGAATGACACGCAAATAAACGAATATGCTATAATAAACCCATGGCTAAACAACAAAATTTTGTAATCATCGACCCCGCCTGAATTCCGCGAACGAGCCTATTAAATTCAAATTTTGCCGACACCCGCGAATACCGCCTAACGGCTAGCTTAATTAAAGAAAAATTTATCAATAAAATTCAAGCGGGGCAAGTGGCAATACAGCAAATATAATTATGAGACAAAAAAATTTTGTAATAATTGATGGAAACGCCTTGATTCATCGGGCTTGGCACGCTTTGCCGCCAACCATGATCACCAAAAAAGGCGAGATCATTAATGCCGTTTATGGCTTTACCATGATTTTATTGCGGGTTTTTAAAGACTTGAAACCAGATTATTTAGCCGTTACTTTTGATCTCAAGGGCCCGACTTTCCGCCACGAACAATACGAAAATTACAAAGCTACACGGGTTAAGCAAGCTGATGAGCTTTATGACCAAATCCCACGCATTAAAGAAGTGGTGCGAGCTTTCAATATCCCAATTTACGAGAAACAAGGCTTTGAGGCTGACGACATTATCGCCACTTTAGTGCGGGACAAAAATGTTGAAAAAATAAAATCAATTATCGTTACCGGCGACTTGGATACTCTGCAGTTGGTTGATAAAAATACAGAAGTTTATACCATGTACAAAGGCCTGTCAGATACCATTACTTACGATACTGAACGGGTCAAAGAACGCTATGATGGTTTATTGCCAGAACAAATGGTTGACTTTAAAGCCTTAAAGGGCGACCCGTCAGACAACATCCCAGGCGTCAAAGGCATCGGCGAAAAAGGAGCAATTAACTTGATCAAAGAATTTAAAACTTTAGAAAATCTTTACAAAAATATTGAGTCGGAAAAAATCTCTGACCGCTATCGTAAATTATTAATTGAACACAAAGACGATGCGCTGATGTCAAAAAAACTCAGCCAGATGATTGATGATGTCAATATTGATTTTAAGCTTGAAGACACCAAAACCGGTGATTACGACAGTCAAAAAGTTTTTGATTTATTTCAACAATTAGAATTTAAAACCTTGCTCGACAAACTACCAAAAAATGACCGAAAATTTTTTGACCCCACTCAAGATCAAATGGATTTTTCTAAAACTAACCAACCGGTCAGACGACATTCCGACCAATACCAATTAATCGACACAGAAACCAAATTAAAAAAATTAATTACCGAACTAAAAACCCAAAAGACAATTGCCATTGACACCGAAACTTCCGGCCTTGACGCGCTTAACGCCGAACTGCTGGGGGTTAGCTTAAGCTGGCAAAAAAATGAGGCTTACTATGTTTTGGCTAAACCGGAATTATTAAAAATCCTTAAACCAATTTTAGAAGACGAAAAAATTAAAAAAGTCGGCCACAACATTAAATTTGACTTAGAAAGCTTGCAAACCGCTGGGATTGATTTGGCCGGGATTGATTTTGATACCATGATTGCTTCTTACCTAATCAATCCGGGCAACCGCCAACACGGCCTAGACAGTTTGGTCTTTACCGAACTAGGACATTCAATGCAACCAATTACTGAACTAATTGGCACCGGCAAAAATCAAATTACTTTAAAACAAGTTGATGTCAAAAGAGTATCAGATTACTCTTGCGAAGATGCTGACTTTACCTGGCAATTAGTGACACCGTTAATCAAACAACTACAGGCGGTCAACAACTTGGGTTTGTTAAAAAAAATCGAGGTGCCTTTGATCCCGGTTTTGGCCGAAATGGAAACTAACGGCATTATGGTTGACGCCAAATTTTTGAATGCCATGAACAAAGACGTTACCAAAGAAATCGAACGAGTTGAAAAAGAAATTTATAAAATCTCCGGCGAAAGTTTCAATGTGGCTTCGCCGCTGCAGCTCAAAAAAATCCTGTTTGAAAAACTAGAAATCCCCACTCAAGGCATTGGCAAAACTAAAACTGGAATTTCTACCGCCGCCGGCCAGTTAGAAAAACTAAAAAACCAACATCCGATCATTAACAAAATTATTGATTTTCGCGAACTGGCTAAATTAAAATCAACTTACCTGGAAGCTTTACCAAAACTAATCAGCCCAAAAGACGGTCGAGTTCATACCAGCTTTAACCAAACCGTGGCGGCCACCGGCCGGCTGTCTTCGTCTGACCCAAATTTACAAAACATTCCAATTCGAACCGAACTGGGCCAGCAAATTAGAAAAGCGTTTGTAGTACCAAAAGGTTTTACCATGTTGTCAGCCGACTACTCACAAATTGAGCTGCGAATTATCGCGTCGCTAGCCAACGACCAAAAAATGATTGCCGCTTTTAAAAACGGCGAGGATATTCACCAAGCCACTGCCGCTGAAATCAACGACGTGCCGCTCGACAAAGTCACCAAAGAAATGCGCTACGCTGCCAAGGCGGTTAATTTTGGCATTATCTATGGCCAAGGTGCGTGGGGATTATCTGAAACTGCCGGTATTCCCAGAGCTCAAGCCCAAGATTTTATTGATCGTTATTTTAGCGCTCATCAAACAATTTATGATTATCTAGAAAAAACCAAAAATCTGGCCCACGAAGAAGGTTTTACCGAAACTTTATTAGGACGCCGCCGCTACTTCCCGGAAATTAACGCCAGCTTGCAACCACTACGCGCGGCGGCTGAACGCGCGGCAATCAACCACCCGATTCAAGGCACAGCCGCTGACCTAATTAAATTAGCGATGATTGAAATTGATAAACAATTACCAACCATTTCACCAAAAAGTAAAATGCTACTTCAAGTCCACGACGAATTGGTGTTCGAAATTCCCGAAGAAGAAATTGGATCGGTGGCCAAATTTGTTAAAAAAACCATGGAAGAAATCTATAAGCTCCGCGCGCCAGTTGAGGCTCATCTTTCAGTTGGCCAAAACTGGGGCGAACTGAAAAAATTAACCCCTCACCCCAAACGAAGTTTTAGCCTGAGCTCCCTCTCCCCTGGAAGGGGAGAGGGAGAGCGTAATAACGACACCTCCCCTTTCAGGGGAGGACGGGAGGGGTTAATTAGCTAAACTAAACCTATGGCAAAAACTATTTACTTCGCCGGATCAATCCGCGGCGGCCGTGACGATGCCGATCTCTATCGACAAATTATTGAGTATCTGGAACAATACGGAACCGTTTTAACTGAACACGTTGGCGACAAAAATCTGAGCACTGCTGGCGAAAAAACGCTTTCGAGTTTAAGCATCCACAACCGTGATATGGACTGGCTGATGCAAGCCGATGTGGTTGTGGCCGAAGTCACCACCGCTTCACTAGGGGTTGGCTATGAGCTTGGCCGAGCAGTGGAAAACAACAAAAAAATTCTGTGCTTGTTTCGCCAAGATGATGATAAAAAATTATCAGCCATGATTGCCGGTTGTCCACAAATTGTTAACCAAGCCTACCAAACTTTTGACCAAGCCAAAACCATCATTGATCAATTCTTCCAATTTTTAAGCTAATTAGCTTTTATTTGTTTCGACAATAAATTTTACAACATCAGCCTTTCCGGGTGATGTTTTTTGACAAAAAAAATAAAAAGTCATAAGATTCAAAAGCTCTTTGAAAAACGGTCATGGCCAAAAGCAACCAAACACTGCCGCCTTAAATAATGGCTGGTTGGTAATTTCTGGCTATGACTGCTATCGCGCAGCTGGCCCAAATTCCTCAGCCGAATTGGAGTTTTGTCCAAGGCAAAACAAATAAGAGGCAAGGAGCAAGGATCATGGGAAAATCACTCCCTCATTCATGGAAAGGCGTCGGCAAGCTGTTAAGCAGCTTGATGCCGAAAAAAACGTCGAGAGCCCCAAATGAAGAAGGCCGGCTTATTGCCAGCCTCAGTGTTCTGTTCAGCCTGATCAGAGATGTCTGGGCTAAGATGGAAATCAGCCCGGCAATCATCGACTGGCTTAGCGCCGACGGCAAACAGTTCCTCCTCGATGCTCTGGCCAAGCTTGGCGAAGAATTTCTCGACAGCCTGAAATTCCAAACAATCTCCGACTCCAGCTCAGCCATCATGGTCAACCTCGACGCCCCACCCAAAAACCTGACGCACGATCTCCAACCAAATAAACCTCGGGGTTTAGGCTGGCAACGTTTAGAGCTGCAAGGCGACCAGCTGTTCTTAAAAGGACGAGAGGTCGTCATGCATAAAGTACAGCACCAAGACAAAATCTTCTTCATTGGAGTTGCCATTAAAAGCATGAAAGGATTGGCTGGGTGCCCATACAACCTCTCCGACGCTTTGGCCAGATTTCCACACCTCATCCCTTACGATGTTACCGAGGAAGGCTGCCAGACCATCTTTTTCCCCGGCGAAAAATACAAACAAAAGCCGGAAGGATGGCCGAAAACCTCAGAGCGAATTGCCTGCCTCGTGCGGGAGGGGCGGGATAGCCCTTGGACCAAAAAATACATCTGCGTTATGTCCCCGCTGCCACGCAATGCTCGCTTTGCTATGTTTGAAAAGCGCCGAAAATAACGACGGCCCAACCATCTTTGTGACGACCTTTGCCACCCTCCGCACCTGCTTGTCTTGTGCGGAGCTTTCTTTTACCAAAAAACTCGGCCAGCGAGAGGTTTCTTCTCTCACTGGCCGATTTCTCAACTTCGCGGTCTGGATACAATTGGAGAAATTGTGAAGCGCCCTCCCGAGCATTCCAGAAGAGTGAACGTGATGACTTCTTCTCCTTTGGCTAAACTGACCTCCTCTCCACAGCCAAGCGAAAACGGGTATTCAACGGTCATTGAACGACCACTAACCGATTCATATCTCGCCGTAAAGGAAAAAGAAACCTGTTTTTTTTCAATTACCGAGATTGACTGAATCTCCCAGACAGGCCGACTAGTTCGCCAAATTACATCACCAACCTGCCACTTCGTGATAATCTCAGAAGTAGCCATCCGCCGTCCATTTTCAATACTCTCATACATTTCCGCCTTTGATGCTCCTCGTGGCTCCAATACATTGAACATAAATCCGTAGATAAACATACTCGCGATGATACAAAGGCAAAGCGGGAGAAAAACATTGACAAACCGGACGCGAAACGAAAAAAAGGAACGAAGCACTTTTCTTATCATGGCACTATAACCTCCACTAGGAATACCATCAATATCACACAATTTATCAAAAAAGTAAAGTAAAATTTTTACATTTTCAGTCACCTCTGCTAAAATACCTCTACTATGATTATCTTTCTCCATGGCCCAGATACTTTTCGCTCGCGCCAAAAACTAACCGAGATCAAAGAAAAATTCATCCGCGAGGTCGATAAAAGCGCACTGAATGTCGAAACACTTGACGGCCAAAATTTAGACACCAAAGAATTCCAACGAGCTATTACCGCTCAGCCCTTTTTGGCAACCAAAAGATTAATTATTATCGAAAATCTAATTGGTAAAAACAAGGGCCAAAAAATTCAAAAAGAAATTTTAGAAATTTTAAATCAAAACAATCTAGACTCAACCGTCCTGCTTTTTTGGGAAGGAGAATTAAATAAAAAGCCAAAAAAAAGCCGGGCAAAAACCACCGCTCGTCGCAGTCAGTTATTATTCGACAAATTAATAGCAGAAAAATTTGCCCAAGAATTTAGTTTATTAAAACCAGACCAGGTGAAAAGTTGGGCTGGTGAAGAAATTAAAAAACGCGGTGGTCAAATTGATTTTAATGCGCTGGAACTGCTCGCCAACTTGGTCGGTGACGACTTGTGGCAATTGAATTCCGAGATTGATAAATTGGTTGCTCTTGCCAATCAACGAAAAATCGATCAGGCGATGGTCAAACTGTTAGTCAAATCAAAAATCAACGACGATGTCTTTGGCTTAACTGACGCTTTGGGCCAAAAAAATCAAGCCAAAGCTTTAAAAATAATCAACGACCAAATTAAAAAGGGAGCCGACCCGCTTGAGCTGCTGAGCTTAATTATATGGCAATTTAGAAATTTGCTTTTGGTTAAAAGTTTTATGGTGGAAAACGGTTCTGGCTATCCGGATCAAAGATTGGCCTACCAACTCAAAATCCATCCTTTTGTTTTAAAAAAAATTTTAGGCCAGGTTAATCGCTACGACTACCAGAACCTAAAAAATAATTATCAAAAATTACTCAAAATTGATTACCAAATAAAAACAAGCCAAATAAATCCAGAGGTATTATTTGACTTGTTAGTAGTCGAAAACTAACGTGCCATCCGCCTCAATAATCCCGGCTTAAAAAAGTAGCTGAGGCGGAAGATTAATAAAATCTGTAAATAAAAAGTTTGCAAAGTGATAAACGATGCAAACATTTTTATTTACTCTTCTCACGCGAGGATTCCAAAGGAGGATACTCCTTTGGTCGTCTCGACCTTAAACCAACTGTCGAGACGATACATTATTATTTTTTGGCAATTGAGTTGACCGATCGCGCTAATCTAGATTTTTTTCGAGCGGCGGTATTTTTTTTCAAAGCGGATTTTTGTTGAGCCTTGTCGATTTTTTTAATGGCTTGTTTCAAAAATTCAGAAGCCTTGGCTTGATCACCAGCGGCAATTGCTTTTTTAACTTTTCTAACCAAAGCGTCGATATCCGAATCAATTTTCTTATTTTTGTTGGCTCGTTTAGTGCTTTGTCTTAGGGCTTTTTCAGCCGCTTTTTTAATTGGCATAGTTAAATATTTTAATCAGTAAGCAAGAAGAGTCTAACATATTAAAAAAAATAAATCAAGCCTTAAATTGACAGTTAAGCCCAAACCAATTAAAATAGAGGTGATAAGCTTAATTATTTATTTAAAAGTCCCTATGTTCAAAAATCAAGACGAAATTAGAGAAATTGAAACTATTATTGGCCCATCAGTCCAAGTGGAAGGTGATTTCATTGCGGCGGGAGACATGGTAATTGAAGGAACAGTTTCGGGCAAAATTACCACTGAAAAAAATTTAAGGATCGGCCCCGGCGCAAAAATCTTTGCCAGCATTAGTGCGGCTAACGCCTCAATTGCCGGCGAAGTCCAGGGCAACATCAAAGTCAAAGAAAATTTAGAAATTGCCGAAACCGCCAGAATCTTTGGCGACGTAAAAACCGGAACCATCTCGATTGCTCAAGGTGCAACTTTAAATGGTCGCTGCCAAGCCGGTGATGATAAAAAATCTAAATTCGAAAAAATCGATCATCATTCCAAACCAACCGAAAAAGAAGCTCCAATTACCGAGGAGCTAGAAGAGGTGGTAGACGAGCAGTTAAACTAGATTGGTTTATTGCCATATGTATTTATATCTCTACGACTCGTTTTTAAATCAAAAAAAATATAACAACCAATTAGCCAGAATCGAAACTCGTTTGACTGACTTGGGCATCAACGGCAAAATCAGCCGATTGTCGCCACTCAGAAACATTCAAGAGTTGCTGGCCGATGAGTTGCGCAATGGCGTTAAAACCGTGGTAGTTGTTGGTAATGACAAAACTCTAAACGAAGTCATCAACATCGCGGCCAAATTTGACGTGATTTTTGGTTTAATTCCGGTTGGTGGAGAAAACCACATCGCCAGCAGTTTAGGTATTCCAATTGGCGAAGAGGCCTGCAATATTATTTCCGGCCGCATTATTAAAAAATTGGACTTAGGTAAAATCAATAATACCTACTTTTTATCAGACATTAAAATTGCCGGCGATCAAGTGACTATTGAATGCGAAGATCACTACAAAATCATGCCCCAAGCCAGCCAATCAGAAATTTCTATCTGTAATTTTAAACCGGCTTTAGCCGGCTCCTTTAACCAAAATGGTTATTTTAACCCCCAAGACGGCCTACTGGAAATTTTTATCCAGCCAATTGTCAGTGGCATGTCAAAGTTTTTTAAAAAACCAATCATGGCACAAAGCATCATCCCAATTAGAAAAATAGCCATTGACAGCAAACAATCTGTTTCGGTCATTACCGACGGCCAAAAAGTCTTAAAAACACCAGTTAAAATCGAAATTGTCCCCAAAAAATTGAAGCTAATCGTCGGAAAAAGCCGGGAATTCTAAAACGGATGCTAATCAAGCCAAAATCGCTGAACAAGCGATTTTTTAATACAAAAACACGTAAGTTGACTCTTAAATCGATTTGGAATAAAATAGTTTTGTTATTCGGATCAATTTTACGCCACCCAAAAGGAGGTGAATTACAGTGAATGCTCTTCAAAGGATAGACAGACACTTCAGCTCTTTTGACATACTAATTAGAGCAGAAGAACACCCTGGACGGACGTACACCGAAAGCCCGGATGGAACAATTCTATTACTCGAAAACTCCGACATTCCTGATCTTTTGTTCCAAATCGAACAACTTCAAGCGTGTGGCTACCGTCTCAGCGGAGGGATCAATGTCAACCGCACCACAGTGGCCACAGCCACCTTACTTGCCACAGACTAATCGAAAAAATGGCGCTAGATTAAAAAAATCTAATGCCATTCCCTTTTTAGGGCAGTATTTTATGTAATTATTCATTAAACAAAAAGAACCAACCAGGTGGTTCCTTTTTTTAATATTTTTATTTACTCGGTGCTAAATTTGATTTCTGAAAACTGGTAACCGGCGTTTTTATGCTGGTATCATCAACTACTAATTTATTTTCTTGGAGGCTAACTACCTGATCGCGATGGATGATAAACTGGCGGCAAAAAAAACGCTTGGTCCAAACAGGACGAACATAGATATAAGTTACTTTACCGGTGGTTTGATCGAAATCAATTGATTTAACCTTACCTAAATATTGACCGCTACGAGTTTCTGTTGGCAGACCAATAATTTTTTTACCATCGAGTTCCATAAATTAATTGCCCAATTTTTTTTGGTCTTCAATTTTTTGACCCTCGATTATTTGCGGCGGATTATTTTTATCATCATGTCTAAACATCCAAACCTGTTGCAAGGCGGTTAATAATGTCAAAACAAACCAATACAAGGTTAAACCACCAGGAAAGCGCAAACCAATAATAATAGTAATTATCGGCATAAAATACTGCATCTGCTTATTCATCATCGCCATCATATTTTCATCTTTAGCACCAGGCATATTCTTTGGCGCTTTTTTAGTCATCAACATTTTGGTCTGCCAAAACTGAGCCGCCCCAGCTAAAACCGCTAACACCACGTTTGGTATCGCTAAATTAACAAACCCAAAAGCAATTGGATTTAACTGCCCAGGATTGTTAATAAACGAATAAATAGAATCTAAATTTTGAGCCGGAATCGCATCGATAAAAACCCGATAAACCGCAATTAAAAGAGGTAATTGAATTAATAACGGCAAACAGGAAGAAAGAGGGTTAACTTTTTCTTGTTTATATAACTCCATCATTTCCTTGGCTTGCTGTTCTTTGTTGTCTTTATATTTTAATTTCAATGCATCAATTTTTGGTTGCAAATCCTGCAACGCTTTTTGACCCTTGATCGATTGCCTGGTCAACGGATAAATTAATAATTTAACTAAAATTGTCAAAATAATAATAGCAATTCCCAAATCATGGCCGGGAATAATATTATACAAAAAGACCAAAGCATTTAAGATTGGCTGATACAAAACGACATTAAAAAGTTGAACCATAAAACATTTTTAGTTATTTAACTTCGTCTATACCCCCTTTATTCCAGGGATTACAGCGTAAAACTCGATTAGCGGCCATTAAGCCACCCTTAAAAATTCCATATTTTTCAATCGCCCGATAGCCATATTCCGAACAAGTTGGATGAAACCGACAATAACCATTGGGAAAAAAGATTTTGAGCGGCCCATGGTCGAAAGACAGGGTTTTTTGATAGATCCTAATGATTTTTAAAACAATCCGACGGGTGGTGATGGTAAAAAAGTTCATTTTAACAAAAAAGCTCTTTTAAATAAAGCTAATAAGTTGGTTTCTAAAAGTTGATAATCAAGGTCTAAAGCCTTATTATTTGGCCAAATTAACACATTATAACCCGGTTTAATCTTATCAAGCGCTAACCTGATTATTTCTAAACTTTGCCGCCTGAGCTTATTTCTTACCACGGCTTTTTTGCTAATTTTAGCTGAAATAATTACCGAAAAACAGCTGAATTCACCTCCATTTTCTAGATATTTTAGCTTAAAATAGCCATTATAAACACTTTTCCCCCGTTTTTTTACCAACAAAAAATCCTTTTGGCGGGTCAAGCGGTGATTTTTTGTTAACATTAAACAAAGCTTATTTGGTTAATCTAGCTCTACCCTTAGTCTTTCGTCTTTTGATCACATTTCGACCATTTTTAGTGGCCATTCTTCCTCGAAAACCATGATCTTTTTTACCTTTAAGGGTTTTTGGCTGAAAAGTTCTTTTCGGCATAAATTATTAAATTATTTTAAGTTAAATTACAAACCTATACTAACAGATTTAGGCAATTTGGTCAAAGCCATAAAAGTTATTAAAAATCAAGCAAAATATTGTACACATTTTACTAACAGGTTGAGCACATTAGGTCGATTTTACCAATACTTTCCCATTGGTTTTTGTGTTATAATGAGCCTGTTAACTAATATCGTTTTGATTAAAAAAACAAAAAAATGATTGATGGCGAAACTCAAAAAATCTGGCAAGCGGCTTTAGGCGAATTGGAATTGTCTTTAAGCAAGGCAAATTTTACCACTTGGTTTAAAAATACTTTTATTACCGACTATCAAGAAGACACTATCACAATCGGCGTACCAAATACTTTTACCAAAGCTTGGCTGGAAAAAAAATATCATTCGGCAATTTTAAAAGCATTGCAAAAAATCACGGAAAATAAAGCCCGAAATGTTACTTATCGGGTAGAAACTAAAGCCGCAGCTAAAGTTTCCAACGTTCAAACCAACGCAAAGACAGAGGAAAAATCAACCGAACAAGCAGTCGAACGCAGCCTGCCAACCATCAACGAATTTGGATTAAATCCTAATTATACTTTTGAAACTTTTGTCATTGGAAAAGGCAATGAACTAGCCCAGGCAGCCGGCATGGCCGTAACTAAACAGCCAGGCGGTGTTTACAACCCACTATTTATCTACGGCGGAGTTGGTTTGGGTAAAACCCACCTAATGCAAGCCATCGGCAATAAAATCAACCAAAATTTTGGCAACAAAAAAATCATGTACGTTAGTTGCGAAAAATTCACTAACGACTTTATCAGATCAATTTCTAATAACCGGGCCGACAATTTTAAAAGTGTTTATCGATCGGTTGATGTTTTATTAATCGATGATGTCCATTTTTTAGCCGGAAAAGAAGGCACTCAAGAAGCATTCTTTCATACCTTTAACGATTTACACCAAGCCAACAAACAAATTATTTTAACTTCTGATCGGCCACCCAAAGCCATTCCGGCTTTGGAAGAACGGTTGGTGTCTCGGTTTGAATGGGGGATGTTGGTTGATATTTCCGCCCCTGATTTGGAAACCCGATCGGCAATTTTAAGGCTAAAAATGAAAGAAAAAAACTTCTCTTTAGCCGAAGACGTTATCCATCATATTGCCGCTAATATCCAAAACAACGTCCGAGAACTCGAAGGGGCGTTAAATAAAATCATTGCCTATCATCAACTAAGCGGCAATCAACCGGATTTGGAAAGTGTTAAAAAAGTAATCGATTCAATTTCTTCGGTCCGCCAACGTAAATCAATTACCCCTAAACAAATCATCAACACGGTCGCCACTTTTTACGACGTTTCACTTGAAGATTTGCTCGGTGCTTGCCGCAAAAAGAGTTTAGCCGTTCCCAGACAAATTGTAATGTATCTAATGCGCGATGAATTGAAAAGTTCCTTTCCTACCATTGGCCAAGAAATCGGCAACCGCGACCATACCACCGCCATGCATGCTTACGAAAAAATCAAAGATTTAATTGATCAAGACGAAAAAATTACCCAAGACATTAAGTTAATCAAAGAAAAATTATACAATCAATAACAATCAGTTGGGGAAAAGCTTTGGATAAAACTTGAAATTCAATTGGATAACTATCTGCAAAAAAACCAAGCAACCTGAGGATAAAAGTAGTCAAAAAATCAATCAATTTTTTAGGCCAAATTCTAACACACTTTGTTCGACCACTTATCCATAAGTTCACCATAAAAAATCGTTCAAAATTTGTCCAAGTTTAAACTAAAAATCTAGTTAAGATACTTATCCACTCGCTTATTATTACTATTACTTATATATATAAATTAAATATATTAATAATATGAAAATATCCTGTACTCAAGAAAATCTAAATCAAGGATTGTTTATCGTCAGTCACTTGGCAAATAAAAATGTGGCTCTACCGATTTTAAATAATATTTTATTTCAAGTGAAAGACAATGCTATTAAACTTTCCGCCACCAATTTGGAAATCGGTATTAGCTGCACTATCCGCGGCAAGGTTGAACAGGAAGGGGAATTTACTGTTCAATCAAAACTGCTAGCTGACTTTGTTTCGCTTTTGCCAAAAGAAAGAGTTGACTTGCAGGCGTCAGAAGCTGATGATCAAGATCAGATTTTAAAAATTGATTGCAAAAATGATTCCACTAAAATTAAAGGCCAAGCGGCCACCGACTTTCCGTTGATTCCTCAAGTGGAAAAAAATGCACCGTATTTAATTAATCACGAAAGTTTTAGACAAGCTTTGGGTCAAGTTCTTTTTGCCGTGTCGGTTAATGAAACTCGGCCGGAAATTGGCGGGGTATTATTTAATTTTTCGGATAACAAGTTAACACTGGCGGCCACCGACAGTTATCGTTTAGCCGAAAAATCGCTGGAATTTAAGCGTAAAAATGGCGATTCTAACCGGCGGATTATTGTGCCGGCTAAAACCTTGCAAGAACTGCAAAGAATTTTGGGTAGCCTGAAAGATCCGGCTTCAATTTCTGACATTGAAGAAGTGGAAATTTACATTTCGGACAATCAGATTATGTTTGTTTTAGGTAATATCGAGTTGGTTTCGCGCTTGGTTGAAGGTCAATATCCCGATTATCAGCAAATTATTCCTCAAGAAACAAAAACTAAAGTGTTGGTGGAAACAGCAGATTTTGTTAAAGCGATTAAAACCGCCGGGTTGTTTAGCCGGATTGGGATTTATGATGTTAAGGTTGATATTTTACCCGGTCAAAACCAATTGAAAGTGGCAGCTATTAACAGTCAGTTGGGTGAAAATATTTCGGAACTCGAAGCCGAAATTCAAGGGGAGGTAAATAGCACAGTTTTAAATTTCCGCTTTTTATTAGATGGCTTGCAAAACATTAACACCCAAAAAACGGAAATTGATTTGGTTGATAGTGGCAATCCATGTTTGTTACGGCCAGAGGGGGCAGAGAAAGATTATTTATATATTGTCATGCCGATTAAACAATAATTTTTAATTTTGACATGAGAACGATTCTGACAATTGAAAGTGGTAAAAAAGTAAAAATTAAATTAGCCAGAAGAGCGGCTCGGGCCGTTCTTTTTGATGGTAAAAATCAGGTGGCGATGTTGTATGTCAGTAAAGATAATTATTATAAATTACCTGGCGGTGGGATTGATAAAGGTGAAACAATTATTCAAGCGTTAAGAAGGGAGTGTTTGGAAGAAACCGGGTGCAAGATTAAAAATATTAAAGAGTTGGGTCGGATAGATGAGTTTCGTTATTTTTATGCTTTTAAACAAATTTCTTATTGTTTTTCTGCTCAAGTTTCTGGAGTGAAAGGCAAACTATTTTTTACTGATGATGAAATAGCCGCCGGGTTTAAGTTGAAATGGATGAGTCTAAGTAAGGCAATTGAGTTGATGGAAAAGGCTAAAATTAGTTCCCCAACCGGACGAGTGATTAATAAGCGAGATTTAACATTTTTAAAAGTGGTGTTTGGTAAGCAAACTTAAGGAATAAGGTTGTAGAAATAATAAAATTAATCTCGATTTAAATAATTTATTTGTATAATAAATATATGGAAAATAACCATAAAGTAAAAAGAGAGAAGGTTCGAGTTGGTCGGTATTTAAATGAAATCGTTACCATAACTGATTCAGCTGGTAATTTGCTCCACAAGATTTCCAAGCCATTAATGATTGAATTTTATTTTCGGGATGTAATTCAAGTTATTGTTGGAGCCACTCTGCTTGCCATGCCAATTATGTTTACCGAAGAAGTCTGGCGACTGAGTGAGATTTTACCTGTAATAAATATTTTAGCCATTGGTTTGGTCTCCCTAATTTTTGTAGGATCGTTTGTTTATTATAATTATTATCGCGATCATTCTAACTTTGAATTAGTTGAATTTGTTAAAAGAGTGGTTGCTACTTATATTGTTTCAGCAATTGTCGTAGGCCTTTTGCTTTTTTTGATTGATAAGGCGCCATTAGGTGTGGACTGGGTCGTTACTTTAAAAAGGATTGTTATTATTTCATTACCAGCATCAATGAGTGCGGCGATTGCTGATGTGTTAAAATAATTTTGATTTGATTTTTTAGTAAAATAATAGAAGAGGTGTTTTAGTATAGTTTTAAAAATTATTGTAAAGGCAAAGGGCCTGATGTGAGGATCCACAAACAGGCCAAGCTAGACGATTTTGATCAAGTGAGCGACAAATAACATGATTAAATTCAAAGGCCAGGCGTGGAAGCCTGGCCTTTGTAGGTTGGTTGAGTTTTGGGGCTTTAGTTTTATTGAACAAAAGAGAAACCTCGCCAGTCGGGGTGAATGGCGAGGGAAGGTCAGAAAGTCTGATCGCTGGATTTGAGAGCGGTCGAGACTTCTGATATATTTTTGTTCAAATGTGCAATGGTGCTTGATCAGGCCGGAATCCATTTGGATCGACGCCATCCCTGGGGAATCTCAGGACCTGTGGTGAGCAGGGCGAGAATGCCAGGTTTTTCGAGGAGGCACTGGGGTGCCGGTTCGGTTTTTCTGTCGCACTTTGTGCAGACATCATTACCAGCGGGGAACAATTCCTCGCATTCAGGGCAGTGAGTACAAGACGGCTTCGGCATGTAAGACACTCCTTGACTGGTTATGAGAAACCAGCAGAATTGGATTTCTGTATACTATCATTAGTTTTCTTTTTTGTAAATAAAAAATCAGTCGAAAGCCCGTTTTTTTGATGAATAATTTAAAGGCCAGGCGTAAAAAGCCTGACCTTTGTGGATTGATTGAATGAAGTTTGAGAGCCTAATTTATTGAATGGTAATGGTGACTTTTGGCGTTTCAGAAATATCGCCAGTTTGAGCAGTCAACTTGGCGAAGAATTGGTAACTGCCTGGTGTTGGCGGGGTTAACCATTGAGATTCCAAAATATTATTGGAGAATTCTTGGACGGTGTTAACGTAGGTATCGTTGCCATTCGAATTGACGTAAAACAAATCAGCCTTTTGAACATTGATTGTGCCGGTTAGTTGAGCTCGAATGGTGAGTGGAAAATCGGAACTATTAACGGTTGAATTGTCGGTTGGCTCAAGCCAGATTAAAGCCGGTTGAGGAGCTGGTAAATTCAGGTTAATAGAAATTTCATCACTGCGGGAATTGTCGATGTCGTCGTAAGCAATTGCTTTAAGAGTTGAATTGCCGCTACCTATGTCAGGATTTTGGAGTGATAAATTTGTGCTAAAAGGAGCTGAGCGGCTGGTTCCAACCAGTTGGTTGTTGATGTAATATTCAACTCGGTTAACTCCTCGCGGGGCTGAGGTTGAAATATTAACGTTGAAATTTCTGTCGCTAATGGTTTGGCCGTTGCTTGGGTTGATAATATTAATGTTTGGCCGGTTGGCGACAGTGTGGAGATCGTCAAATTCAGTCGGTGGGTCTTGGTTAACAATATTATTTCTTTGAGCCCAGTCTTGAACAGCTGACTCCCAGCGATTAAACTGTTCGGTTGACCGATCGGGCGGAGTGTCGCCTTGAGGATCGTCTTTATTAATATAGTAAAGAATAGAGTGGGCTTGTTGAAAAGTTTTTTCTTCCACAAAACTGTTTGGGGTCAAGCTAGTGGCCAACTTGCCGCTGGCTTTATCGATTTTAACTTTTAAGCCGCTGGCTAAGCTGCCATTTAAAACCGGCTTGTCGGTGGTGGTTGGTTCAGGTGGGGTGAATTGTTCAATTGGTGCATCGGCTAATGCTTTTTGCATAAAGATCTGCCAAATTGGTGCGGCTACAATACTGCCATCGGCGCCGCGCTTCATTTCGGTGTTGTCGCTATTGCCAACCCAAACCCCAGCGGCTAACGATGGAGTAAAGCCCATTGTCCAAGCATCTTTAAAGTTGTTGGTGGTTCCAGTTTTAGCACCGACTGGCCGGTCGCCTAAAGTTAAGTGATTGTTTTCACCAAAAACGTAAGCGCGAGCGGAGTTGTCGGTTAAAATCGAATCAATTTGTCTGGCCACTTGAGGGTCCAAAACGTTTTGTTCTTGATCTTTATATTCTTCCAAAACATTGCCATCTTTGTCTTCGACTCGTAAAATTCCAACCGGATTGTGATGCTTGCCCTCTTGAGCAAAAACTGAAAAAGCGGCCACGTGTTCAATTAGTTTAACTTCACCGCCGCCAAGTACCAACGACAAACCGAACCGGCTGCGGTCTTTTAAGGTGGTGTAGCCTAAGTTGTCAGCTAAATCCAAAACATTATCAACACCGGTTAGATAAATTGCTTTAACAGCTGGAATGTTTAATGATCCGGCCAGTGCCTGTTTAATTGTTACTGGTCCACGCTCGCCAAGGTCATAATTATTTGGTTGGTAGTTTTTTAGATCATAATTTTGGAAGTTGGTTTTAACGTCGTACAAAACGGTTTCGGGAGTATAACCTTTGACAAATGAAGCGGCGTAAACAATTGGTTTGAATGATGAGCCTGGTTGGCGAGAATTAATGGCCACATTAACTTGTGGGTCAAAATCGCATGTACGGCCTGGCCGGCAATTTTCTGGTGTTGGATCCGCAAAGTAGTCTTTTGAGCCTACCATCGCTAAAATTTGGCCAGTCTTGGGGTCTAGGGCAACAAGAGCGGCATTGTTAGCATTGTATTTTTTAGCATTATTGTCAGCGTATTGTTTGATAGCATCTTCGGCTGCTTGTTGCTTGTATAAATCAAGCGTGGTAATAACTTTAAGACCGCCTTGTTCAATCATTAACTCTCCGTATTTATTGGTTAAATATTCCTTGACGTACATTACAAAATGAGGCGCTAAAATGTTGGCGGTTCTTTTTTTAAATTCAATCTTTTTATTTTTTGCAGCCTCAGCCTGATCTTTGGAAATATAGCCGAGCTCAGCCATGCTGTCTAAAATATAATTTTGGCGAGCGTAGAGCGCGTCGGTATTATTGCCGTAAGGTGAGTAATAACTTGGTGCTTGAGGTAGAGCGGCTAAAATGGCGGCCTCAGCTAGGTCGATATTTTTTACGCTTTTACTAAAATAAGTTTGAGCGGCTGCCTCAACACCATAAGCAACTGAACCGTAAGGAATTTCGTTAAAATACATTTGTAAAATTTGGTCTTTGGTGAATTTTTTTTCAATTTGGTAAGAAAGAATTAATTCTTTTAGTTTTCTGGTGTAACTTTTTTCTGAAGATAGAATTGCATTTTTCACCAACTGTTGAGTTAGAGTTGAGCCGCCAACTTTACTGCCGGTGGTGATATTTTTAATAAACGACCGAATAATGCCGGTAATACTAAAACCGGAATGCTGGTAGAAATTTCGGTCTTCGGCAGTTAGTGTTGCGTCTTTAACATATTCAGGGATGTCTTCGAGCTTAACCACTGTTCTTTGTTCCTGACCGTGGATGTCATAGAGTAATTGTTCGCCGGTGCGGTCAAAAATTTTAGTGCTTTCAGCCACATTACGATCAATAATCTTGTTCGGGTTTGGCAAGTCTTTGGCCACCCAAGCTAATAAAGCTAAACTGCCCACCCCACCAAAGGCGATCATCAAAATAATAATAGTAATAATTAAGTTAACGATTTTTTTCTTGTTGCCACGTTTGCGATTTTTTGGTTGGTTAGATTCAAAAAAAGAATGTCGGGAAGAGGCACTTTTGTTTTTTTTGAGCATGGGTTTTTTGTCGCGCCAACTTTGGGGCGAATATGACTTTTTAGAAAGATGAGGGATGGGCATAGATTAGAAAATATAAGTGAATTTAGCACAATTCTAACATTTTTTTAGTTGATTGACAAATATAACTCCTTGCCCTACTAAAGCATAACCGAGACTCCCTCTCCCCTTGAAAGGGGAGAGGGAGCTTAAATTAAGGAAAACTGAGTGAGGGGTGGTATTTATTTTCCGCGGTAGAATTTTGCCGCTTCTTCCGGCGAAACGGGATTGATAATAAATCCGGCGCCGATTTCCACACTGGCCCAAACCGAACCACGCGGTTTGATTTTTAGATATAAATGTTGATGGGTGTCGCTAATAACCTGATGGAAGTAATAGTTATAAGGCAGGCCTAACTTGTTAATTTTTTTTAAGATTTTTTTAAGCATTTCGGCTAGACTTTTAATCTCGTCGTCATTCAACAAAGTAATATTGTCGACATGTCGTTTTGGCATCAGCCAGATTTCGTAATTATGCATTGGCGCCCAAGGACAAAAAGCCACCATGTTATCATCTTCAAAAACGTGACGGGGGCCTTTTTTTTCTTTTTTAATAATATCGCAATAAATGCAGCGGCCGGTTTTTTGGTGGTATTCTTTAATTTTTAAAGTTTTTTCCTGCATCCTTGGCGGCACCATTTCAGTGGCAAAGATTTGGGAATGGGAATGTTGCAGTGATGCGCCAGCTGCGCCGCCGCTGTTTTTAAAAGTTAAGATGTAATCAATTTTTTTATCTTTTGAAATTGTTTGAGTCCGGCGGGCATAAACTTTAAAAATTTCCGCAATGGTTTTTATCGGCAATTCCTCAATTTCTTTTTGGTGATTGGGCGTTTCTACCACCACTTCTTGTTGACCATAGGCTTTTGGGTTATCGGTTGAAACACTTGGATATTTATTTTTTATCACCTTAATGGCCCAAGGTTTTTGGCCTAAAGTAACGGTTTCTAAAACTACATTATTTTTATCAATTTTGCCAGGACAAAAAACGCAATCTTTTTTGTTGACGGCTTTGGTGCGCTGAGTTTTTTCCACGTCATGTGGCCGCCGGCTTCTTTTGGGTGCAATAATCACCCAGCGGTTATGAATATAATCTTTTCTAAATTCAGAGTTCATTGTTTGTTTGGTTATGTTATTTTGAGCTTACGGGACAAAATATTTTTTAGATATTGGCGGCGCAGATGGCAATGGCTAGCGCATCGGCGGCGTCGTCTGGTTTGGGAACCGTTTTTAATTTTAAAATTGTTTTAACCACCTCTTGGATTTGTTTTTTGGATGCTTGGCCATAACCGGTCAGGCCAATTTTTACTTGCAATGGAGTAAATTCTTTAATTGATAAATTAGCTTGGGCCAGCGTTAACATAATCACTCCTCGGGCTTGGCCAACCACCATGGCGGTTTTAGCATTTTTGGCAAAAAATAATTGCTCAACCCCCGCCGTCGCTGGCTTATATTTTTTAATCAACGTTTGTATGTCCTGGTAGATAATTTTTAGTCGGTCTTCGGTTGGTTGATGAGCTTTAGTTTTAATTGATCCGCAAGTAACAATTTTAAATTCATTGCCTTCAACTTTAATAATGCCAAAACCGGTGTCCGCAATGCCTGGATCAATACCCAGAATTATTTTAGTTTTTTTAGATTTCGGCATTTGAATAATAATTGTCGATGTCTTCGTTTTCTTCTAAAATTTCAAAAAATTTTTCTAAATCAGCCTGTTGGTCACTAGTTAAAATCTTTTTTTCTTTGGCCACCCATTCAATTTGAGCGTATGAAACTTCAATCTTTTTTTCTTCCAACAAATCTTTGATTTTTTTTAAATCAGCCATTTCACAATAAATTGTAACCCCATTGTCTTCTTCAATAATATCGTTAACTCCAGCATCAATTAATTCCAGCTCAAGTTCGTCTGTCATTTTGCTAATCCTAATCACTCCTTTTTGACTAAACATCCAACTAACGCTGTTCGGGCTGCCTAAGCTGCCCCCGCTTTTACTAAAAAGGTGCTTAATTTCCGAAGCCGTTCGATTACGATTATCGGTTAAACATTCCAAAATAAACGCTACGCCGTGCGGCCCAAAGCCTTCGTAGGTGAGCGATTCGATTTGGCCTTCGTTGAGTTCGCCGGTACCGCGTTTAATGGCTCGTTCGATGTTGTCTTTGGGCATGCTGGCCGCCTTAGCCTTATCAATTGCCAACCGGAGTCGGAAATTAGCCGTTAAATCGCCCCCGCCAAGTTTAGCAGCAATGGTAATGGCTTTACCGAGTTTAGTAAAAGCAAAGCCGCGTTTAGCATCGGCGACTTCCTTTTGTCGGTGGGTAGTGGCCCATTTTGAGTGTCCTGACATAGGATAGATAATAAATAAAAGTCTTAAGGAATTTTAACAGATTTTGAGGTTTTTTTCAATTTTTGACTTTGATTTATAGTTTATAAATTGGTATAATTAATTTTGTTAATTATGAAATTATTAGCCAAGTTAAAAAAATCTTTTGATTTAAAAACCTACCTAATTTACGTTTTGTTTTTTGTGATTGTTTTTGGGTTATTTTTGTATATCAGCTCAGATTTAACTTTTTCTGATCCCGATTCTTTTTATCACGCCCAGATGGCTTTAACCTTGCGTGATCAGGGAGCGATTACTCAATTTCCTTGGTTGTCTGGCACTAATCTAAAATATAGTTTTACTGATCATCAATTTTTGTATCATTTAATTTTAATTCCCTTTGTTAGTCTTTTTACTCCATTGGTTGGTTTAAAATTTGCCACAGTTTTATTTGCTTCGTTAATGATTTGGTTTTTCTATTGGTTCTTAAAGCAATTCAAAATCCATGGCGCTTTTTGGTACGGGATTTTTTTGACGGCCATTGCTCCGTTTGTTTTTCGCCTTAACCTGGCCAAAGCTCAAGGATTGGTGTTGCTTCTTTTATTCATATTTTTGTACTTGCTTTTTAAGCGGCAATATTTGTGGTTGATTTTAGTCTCGGCTTTTTATGTTTGGCTTTATGCCGGTTGGCCACTGTTATTGGTTTTGACAATTATCTATTTGATCGTTAACCTTTTTTATTATTTGAAAAAAAATCAGTGGTTTATTGTCCAAAAAATCAAGTCAAAAATTAAAGTTCAATCATTACTTTTATTGTTTTCGGTCGTAGTTGGTTTGGCCGCCGGGTTATTTTTTAATCCTTACTTTCCAGAGAATTTGTCTTTCTATTGGCAACAGACTTTTCAAATTGCTTTGTTTAATTATCATAATGTAATTGGGGTTGGTGGCGAATGGTATCCTTATGCGATTAAAGATTTAATTTTAGACACCCTGCCATTTTTCATTCTTTACTTTATTAGCTTGGTGATTTTTGTGATTAATTATCGAAAGCAGGCGATAGTCAATTGGTTTTTTGCCATTGTCGCTTTTCTATTTTTAGCCTTGACTCTAAAGTCTCAACGCAATGTTGAATATCTTGTGCCGTTCGGTCTGGTTTTTTGTGCTTTAACTTTAAATGTTTTTATGCCCAAAATTAAGGCTGCTTTAAAAAAAATAAAGCTATATAGGGTAACGAGCTTGGTTTTGATAATTATTTTGTCTACCTTTCTTTATCTGTATTCAAGCACGGTTAAAGATACCTACGCGTCGGGTTTTAGTTTTGATCATTTTTCTGCTTCAGCCACTTGGCTGAAAGATCATGCGCCAAAACAATCAATTGTTTTTCATAGTGATTGGGATGAATTTCCATTTTTATTCTATTTTGACTCGAACAATTATTATATTGTTGGTCTAGATCCGACTTTTATGTATTTGAATGATCCGGACCTTTATCAGCGTTGGGACGATGTAGTCACTGGCAAAACTAGCCAAGATCTATATCAGACGATTAAAGAGTTGTTTAATGCCGATTATGTTTTTGTTGATTATAAAGATCACCCGGATTTTGACGAGAATTTATTGAGTAACATCTATTTTAAGCAAGTTTATAGCGATAACGAAGCACATATCTATCAAGTTGAGTCAAAGTTTTAATTTTTTATGCTGCCAAAAGTTTTAATTGTAATTCCGGCTTATAATGAGCAGGCCGTTTTAGCTAAAAATATTAAACAGTTGGTTAATTTTTGCCGCCAAAGTTTAGTTGGTGATTTTTTTTATTCAATTATAATTGCCGATAACAATTCAACCGATCAAACTTCAGAAATTGGTAAGAGTCTGGCAGTTGAATTATTAGAAGTTGAATATTTTTTTGTGGCCATTAAGGGCAAGGGTGCGGCCATTATTTCGGCTTGGGAAAATTTTACGGCTGACGTTTATTGTTTTATGGATGCGGATTTGGCTACCGATCTAGAGGCTCTGCCTAAATTAATTAAATCTATGATGGCCGGCGCTGATCTAGCTATCGGTTCTCGTTTTAGCCGGAACTCAAAAGTTCAGCGCTCGATTATCAGAAAAATATTTTCGCTTGGCTATCGGACATTAATAAAAATTATTTTTAAAACCAAAGTGAGCGATTTACCCTGTGGCTTTAAAGCCATTAATCAAAAAACTAAAGCATTGATTTTGCCAAAAATTTTTAATCGAGAATGGTTTTTTGATTCTGAGTTGGTGCTTTTAGCCGAGCATTTTAATTTAAAGATTATGGAGGTACCGGTTATTTGGATGGAAAAAAGAAGCGGGGACGATAAAAGTAAAGTGAAACTTTTTTCTTTAGCAAAAGCTTATCTGGCTAAGTCTATTGAGTTGAAAAAACGGTTAAAAACGGTTTATGAAAAATTTTAAGTGGATAATTTTGGTTTTACCGGTTTTGTTTTTTATTGGGACTAGCTTTGCTAGTCATAGCTATGTTTTTACTTCAGTTGGAGTTGTTACCGATGAACCGTCGACTATTTTGGAAAAAAAAATCGTTTTCGATAATATGGACGTGCCAGTCTATTTTGCTCGGAGCAGTTGGGTGGCGGCTCGGGCGATTCCGTATGGTCATATTTTTGAAGAATATCCTCAATGGGCATTGTCCTATATTTCAATCCCTAGACTTTTTACAGCTGATTATTTAGTCTATCGGGATTTTTTTGTATTAATGAATGGCGTTTGCTATCTATTATTAGCCTTGTTTTTATTTTTAATTTTGAAAAAATCCGGTAATGTTAATCGGTTTTTTTTATTACTCTTGCCCTCTTTTTTGTTTTTTACTTTCAACCGGTTTGATATATTTGTCGCTTTGTTAATAGTTGCTAGTTATTATTTTTTGCTTAATAAAAAAGATTATGTATCTTTTTCGTTGCTAGGTTTTGCTGTCTTGACCAAGTGGTTTCCTCTAATTTTTTTGCCAATTTATTTTATATATTTATTTAATCGAGAAAAAATCAGGCCGGCTAAGTGGATTTATTTATCTTTAAGTTTTTTATTGCCAATTGTCTTGCCGTTATTAGTCACATTGCTGACTGCTGGGTTTGCTGGATTGGTTCAGCCTTATGTTTTTCACTTTTCTCGTCTGGTTGAGCCGTATAGTACTTTGAGCTTCTTGTCTGTTAGCCAGTTATTATTGCCATTTTTTTTCTACCTTCAATTAGCTGGGGCGATCCTGCCTTTTTTTTGGGTTAAAATATCAAATCAAAAAATCCTTATCTTGTATTTGACTTTAGGGGTTTTATTTTTTGTTTTTTTTGGCCGGATTTATTCGCCTCAGTTTATTGTTTGGTTTTTACCCTTTTTATTGTTGGTTTTGATTGGTCGAGAGTTGTGGCTTTTGGTAATTTACGATATTGTAAATTATATTACTTATTATTGGAGTTATTTG
>JAFGGX010000034.1 GCA_016930315.1 Candidatus Buchananbacteria bacterium | reverse complement strand
AAATTATTTCTGAGCTTAAAGAATTCGGGGAAAATAATTGTAAAAAATATAATTTTTCTAATATAGAATTTTTTTGCCAAGATGGTTATAGTGGGTTGCCCGATCAGGCGCCTTTTGATAGGATATTAGTGTCAGCTGCGGCTTTGGAGATCCCCGATGTTTTAAAAAGTCAGCTGATAGTTGGCGGCAAGCTAGTGATCCCAACCGCAGCTCAAGACATTAGAGTGATTGAGAGAATCAGCGAAGTTGAATTTAAAGAAGCAGTTTATCCAGGTTTTATTTTTGTACCGCTAGTGAAAAGCTAAAAAAATTATCCAAAAGAAATATTTTTATTCTATGCAGGCAATAATTTTAGCCGGTGGTGAAGGGACAAGATTGAGGCCGTTCACTTATGAAATTCCTAAAGGTTTGATGCCAGTCCATGGTAAGCCTTTGAATGATCATGTTTTAGATATTTTAAAAAAAGCCGGTGTTACCGAGGCTTTATTAAGTATTGGTTATTTGGCTGATCGAATTAAAGATTATTACCAAAAAAATCCTTACCCAGATATCGCAATTGATTATTTGGTTGAAGAAGATCGGATGGGTACAGCTGGTCCGTTGATTTTGATGAAAAGACAAGGCATGGTACCAAGTAATCATTTTATTGTTGTTAACGGTGATAATCTTTACTCGCTTGACTTAGATGTTTGGAAAGATTTTCATTTTAGTAATAATGGGGCGGCTACTTTGGCTTTGGCGGAAATTGACATTAATGAGGTTTCAAGTCGAGGTGTAGCTAAAATGGATGGATCAAAAATTATTGATTTTGTCGAAAAACCGAAAGTTGAAGAAGCGCCGAGTAATTTAATTAACTCTGGTTATTATATTTTTTCACCAGAAGTTTTTGATTATATCGATGAAGCAAAAGATTTTTTAATGTTAGAAAAAGATGTTTTTCCGGCTCTAGCTAAGGCTGGTCGTTTATTTGGTTATAAAGGCCAAGGTCAATGGTTTGATACCGGTACCATTGAAAGATATGATCAAGTGATTAAAGAATGGAAGGGAGTTTAAAATGGCAGATATGTTTGGTCGGAGACGAGAAAAAAAGATTGGCAAAAAATTATCTTTCTTTTTTTTGTTGGTTATTTTAATTTTTGTTTCTTTTTATTTTGTTATCATTAATTCTAAAAATTCTAATCGCACGGAAATAACGGAATTTGTTATTCAGCCGGGTGAGGGGAGCACAATTATTGCTAAACGATTGAAACAAGAGCATTTAATTAAAAGCGTTTGGCTGTTTGAGCTTTACGCCTGGAGCCACGGCATTGATTCAAAACTAAAAGATGGTAATTATTCTTTAGCCCAAAATTTAACCATTAAGCAAATGGCCGAAATTTTAAGCAGAGGAATTAGTATTAAAGAAAAAACTTTGACTTTTATTGAAGGTTGGAATAATCAGCAATACGTCGATTATTTGGTTAAGCAGGATATGGTTGACAGCCAAGATCAATTTTTTGACGTTGTCCAACATAAAGCCTCTTGGTGGGATAATTACAATATTTTAGATGATAAACCAAAAAGTTTAGATTTGGAAGGTTACCTTTTTCCCGACACCTATCGGGTTTATGAAAGTGCTGTTGTGCAAGACGTTATTGAAAAAATGTTAAATAATTTGGCTGAAAAAATTACGCCAGAAATGCAGGCTGAAATTGCCAAGCAAGGCAAAACCATTCATGAAATTTTAACCCTCGCTTCGATTTTAGAAAAAGAAGTGTCTACCGACTATGATCGAGCGATGGTGGCCGATATTTTTTATAAAAGAATTAAAATTGGCATGCCGTTGCAGGCTGATTCAACAGTAAATTATGCTACCGGCAAAAGTGAAAGTCGTTCAACTATTGTTGATACGAAAATTGATAACCCTTATAATACTTACAAATATAAAGGTTTACCGCCTGGTCCAATTTGTAATCCAGGCTTGTCGGCAATTAAGGCGGCGATTTATCCAACCAACAATTCTTATTATTATTTTTTGACTACGCCGGACGGAGAGGTGATTTACAATAAAACCCACGACGAGCATGTGGCCGCTAAAGCTAAGTATTATAAGTAAGATGTGGTCATTGCGAATCCCGCGAATGCGGGATGAAGCAATCTAGAAAAATATCATGACCGTTAAGAAATATTACATATATTTGATGGTTAATAAAGGTGACACGACTATTTATACCGGCATGACTGGAAATTTACAGGAAAGGGTACGGCAGCATAAAGAGGGGGTGTTTAAAGGTTTCACTAGTAGATATAGACTGAATAAATTGGTATATTATGAAGAATTTAATAATGCCTATGACGCGATCACTCGCGAAAAGCAGATAAAAGGTGGTTCCCGGAAGAAAAAAATAGAATTAATTGAAGGCTCGAACTGTGGTTGGGAAGACTTAAGTGATGGTTGGTATAATGATAAATAAGATTGCTTCGTCGTCCCGCGCCTGCGGGACTCCTCGCAATGACTATTTCTAAAAATTAATAATTAAAATTTAAAATTAATCATCTATGCCTAAAACAATTGTCATGTCTCTTGGTGGGTCGTTAATTGCTCCAGATAAGATTGATCTGGAATTTTTAAAAAGATTTAAACAGTTAGTTCTAAAATTTAGCAAAAAAAATCGAATTGTGATTATTTGTGGTGGTGGCGATACCGCCAGGGAATATCAGGCAGCGGCTAAAAAAATTAATTCCAAGGTTGCTGATAAAGACTTGGACTGGATCGGAATTGGTGCCACTAGGATCAATGGTGAATTGGTCAGCGCGATTTTTGGTAATCATGCTCACGAAAGTATTTTGGGCGATCCGGCTAAGCCAAAAAAGAGTAGTAAAAGAATTATTATTGGGGCGGGTTGGTTGCCGGGGCATTCATCAGATAAAATCGCTGTCCAGGCTGCTAAGACTTTTGGAGCGAAAACGGTGATAAATTTATCCAACATCACTTATGTTTTTGATAAAGATCCGTCAAAACATAAAGATGCCAAACCTCAAGAAAAAATGGATTGGAAAAGTTTTAGAAAATTAGTTGGTGATAAATGGATCCCAGGTGCCCATGTGCCATTTGATCCGGTGGCTTCAAAATTGGCCCAAAAATATAAAATGCAGTTAGTGGTGATGAATGGTAGTAATTTAAAAAATCTTAGTAACTTTTTAGACGGTAAAAAATTTATTGGTACTATAATCGAATAATTTTTTGGTGTAAAAAAGATTTCAGCCGGCTTCTCGTTTTTGAGAAGCCGGCTGTTGACGTTATTCCAGATCATCGCCAGACACTTCGACATCCCAGTCGAAATGGATCTGTTCGGGATTCGGGTGGGGCTTGGTTCCGGGTAGTGATAGCTGATCGCCTTTGTGAGCTCCCGAGCATTCTCCGAAGAAGGTGGTTGGCGGAGATGGTGGCTCGTATGCGCATGGCACTATTCGAGGTTGATCAGTTGGATGATGTGGCACGGCTTCCACCTCCTTTCTAAAGGGCAGAATGTGTATTTTTAGTATAGAAAAATATTATTTTAGTGTCAATTTTAGGCTAACTTCTACGATCTTGACAGATTTATCTAATTTGCTATAATGTTTGCATAATTAAATATTTCCACAGACAGTAAGGTTTCGCCATTGGCGGGATTAAAAGGTCACCTTACCTAGGAAAAAGAATTGTTAAAGTCTGTGGTTTTTGCCACAGTTTTAATTTTTATGGCTAAAACAAAACAACAAAAGCAAACTGACTTACAGTCATATGTTGAAAAATTAAGCCGTAGTAAGGGTTTAGTTTTTGCCAACTTTGACGGTTTGAAGGTTAAAGAAATCGAAGAATTACGTAAAAAATGTCGTGAAGCGGGGATTGATTATCTGGTGACCAAAAAGACTTTAATGAAGCTCGCTTTAAAAGAGGCGGGGATCGACGACGTTGACCTCAAGTCTTTTGATAAAGGAGTGGCTTCCATTTTTGGTTACGAAGATGAAGTGGCTTCAGCTAAAATTATTGGTGAATTTTCTGCCACTCACGAGGCTTTAAAGCCGGTTGGTGGGGTTTTGGAAAATAAATTCATTGATCAGGCTGGTGTTATTTCGTTATCCAAATTGCCCGGTAAAAATGAACTTTTGGCCAAAGTGGTTGGTTCAATCCAGGCGCCAGTTTCTGGCTTCGTGCGAGTTTTGGCTGGTAATTTGACTGGTTTTGTCCGTGTGCTTGACGCCATCAAAGAATCAAAATCATAATTCACAATCGATATTCATTAATTCATTATCCATTATTCATAATTCATATTCTATGTCAGACGAAGAAAAAAAAGAAGAAGCCAAGGTTGAAGTGCCTGCAAAATTTCAATCTTTGGTCGAATCAATCGAAAAATTATCAGTCCTAGATTTGGCTGAATTAGTCAAAATCTTAGAAGACAAATTTGGTGTTTCAGCCGCCGCTCCAGTCGCTATGGCTGCCATGCCAGGCGCTGCTGGCGCCGCTCCAGCCGAAGAGAAGTCAGAATTCGACGTTGAATTAACCTCTGCCGGTGACAACAAAATTGGCGTAATTAAAGCCGTTAGAGAAGTAACTGAATTAGGCTTAAAAGAAGCTAAAGATTTAGTTGATGGTGCGCCAAAAGTAATTAAAGAAGGTGTAAAAAAAGCCGACGCTGAAGAAATGAAGAAAAAAATTGAAGCCGCTGGTGGTCAAGTTACCTTGAAATAATTTCAGTTTCGCAAAAAACTAAAAAACCTCACTACAAAGTGTCATTCCCGCAAGCCTCGCCGGAGGCGACGGCGAAAGCGGGAATCCATAGAGTATGGTGAGGTTTTTTAGTTTTTTGTCATTCTAAACAAACAAAGTGACCTAATAATCTTATTACTATTTTAAATAAACTATTGACAATTTATAGAAAATATGATATACATTAAATACCTTTTGGAGGTTAAGAATCATGACAAATCTTTCTATTACGGGCCTCAGTCTTGAGGATCCAGGAGCTGGTTGGGCTCATTCTTTCGAACATTGCGTTGTTGTCCATCCCGACTTCAATGGAACCTCTTATGATTTGATAGGGTACGCCCAGCAAAATGGAGCGTACGTTGAAGGTAGAGAGAGCCAGGAATGTTCCTATCTTATTCGGTCTGAAAAGACCGATGGGAAACAAACCGTCCTTAATTACGGAGGCGTACACCGTACTTTCAACGGTATCTGACCCTTCACTAGCAGGGCAGACGACTATTTTTTTGGATCCCCCCCCCCGAAGGGATCCTATTTTTTTTGTCTAAAAAAGCACCAAAATATTGTCTGGCACTTATTTAAATCTATTTTCAAAAGCTATGTTGGTAGTTGATATTAATTATAACGAGTAGTGTAAAAGATTATTTTAAAATATACTCCCAGCCTGGTTGCCAGGATTTTGTTTTTCGCCAATCGGTTTCAAAGGCCTGCTGCCAGGTTTTGCTGTTCAGAAGTACTTCAATGGCTAGTTGCGGTGCTTTATGTGCAACAATCGCAACGTGTTTACCATCGTAGTTTTGTTTTAAAAAATTTAGAAAGTCGGCAATTCGACTTTTAACATCTTCATAACTCTCACCGCCAGGCATCCGTGTCCCAATGCTTTTTTCTTGTAGTGGCTCAACAATTTCTGATGGCTTGCCGTTATAATCACCATAATTGCATTCCCTCAGCCTCTTGTCTTGGATGATTTTGATTTGGTTTTTGAATGTCAGTTCGGCTGAATGAACGGCTCGTTTTAAGTCAGAACAAAAAACAGTATTAAAAGTTTTATCTTTAATTTGGTTTTTAAGGTCAATTGATTGTTGGACGCCGAGCTTGGACAAATCGACATCAGCCCAGCCAGAAGAAATTTCTTTTTCGTTATCGGTAGTTGTGCCGTGTACAAAGTAGGTGATTTTGACTGCCATATTATTTGATCGCAAATCCGATTACTGATGTGCCATCAAGCGCATAGATTCTTTTTTCGGTTTCATTAATCACAAAATCTTTAAGGTCAGCAAGTTGGTCGGAAGTATATTGGTTAACTAGGTTGCCATTTTTATCAAAAACTACAATTCTTTTGGTTGGAGCATCTAAAACATAGATGTAGTTTGAATTCGCCGGCACTTTAAGTTTACTTGGTGAGACAAAAGCTGGATCAACGGTGGCTAGTTTTAATTCTACCTGACTACCTCGATCGAATTTATAAATTTGGCCGTCAGCTTTTAAAACATAAATGTAGCCGTCAATGGCTAAATCAACCGCGTTGCTTAAATCAACTGGGCTGTCTGTTAGCCAATTGGTTTGACTGCCGAAGCCATTGCTGGTCGGGTTGTAGCGGTAAATTTGATTGTTGGCCGAATCAAGCAGATAAAGCCGATTGTTAAACATTGTTAGGCCGGCAATTTGGATTGTTGAGTTGGTATTTAAAATGCCTGGTCGAATCGTTTCATTGTCTTGGTTAAATAAAAAAGCGTTTTTAGCTTCATTGACGAGTAACAAATTTTTTCCATCAATTTCGACTCCGTTTTTAAAAATTCCAGTTACGGCGTTGGCATCACTAAAAATGGCTGATAGTTGTCGGCTATTCAGGTCAGCTTCAACTAAAGATTTGTTGGTTATGTTTTGGGTGTAAACTTCGTTGCCGAGTTTAAATAATAGATTGGCAGTCTGAGCTTCCGGATCCAAATTCTTAAAATTAGCAATCTGAGTAATATCGTTGATTTCAACCAGATGTCTTAGGCCAATCATTTGTGCTTCGATATTTTGGCTCAAAGTAGTAATTTGATCAGTTTGTTGTTGATCAACTGGTTTTAAATTAGTTAATAAATTTTTAGCCTCGATCAATTTTTGTCTGGCCAGGTTTTCATCGCGATAGATCAAGCTAGCCGCTGAATCGTTGGCGTTGGTTTGAGCTTGGTCGATGGCGGCTTGAAATTCGGCCAGTTGAGCCTTTTTGCCGGCTTGAACATTCATATAGCTAATTCCAGCTGTCAAAATAATTGCCAAGGTGATGCTAATTAGCAATAGTCCGCGGCTTTTAGCTGGCAATCGTTGGTATTTTTTAAAAATCCAGGTGGTTTTATCACCAATTTGGTGTAAAAATTTTTTCCATTTTGGTTGACGGTAAACTTTTCTAATGGTATCTCTGGCTTTGTCGCTGAGAGGGGATAATGCATCTTTAATTCGGGTGGTTTGCTTAGGTAAATGGATTGATTTTTTAAAATCATTAATTCCTTTGTTAAGATTGATATTCTGCGGGTTAAATCGCCTTAAATTTTTTTTGCCTGGTTTTGAGAAGTCTTTTATTTTTTGTCGATAATTACTAAAGGCTTGAGTAATCATCTTCGAATACTTTTTAATTTCCGGCATTAAAGAAGGGGTTAGTAGACTTTGAGTTTTATTTTCGTTATCAACCATATTTTTGACCGAATCTTTAGTTTGTATCTCAGTCATAGGTCGAATTGTATTGGTTGTTGGGGCAGGTTTAGTAAAAATATTTTTTTCGAATTCAATTAAAAGCAATCCAAAATTTTCTTGGCTGCCAACTTTATCAAACATTTTGAAGAATACATTTTTACGATCTTTTTCTTGGTTAATTACATTTTTAATACTATCAGAAGAAAAATAATCAAAAATATTATCAGAAGCTAAAAGTAATAAATTATTAATTTTGATTTGGCCGGCAATGACTTGAGAAAATAATTTTAGTGGATCCGGATCTTGGATGACTGCCTTAGTGGCTGATAAAATATCAATTAGTCGATAGCCGTAGCGGGGGAGTTTTTGGGCTAGAAAAATGTTGATTCTTCCAATTTGGGTAAAAATCAATTGTTGTTCTCTAATCACGCCAATAATAATGTTGACTTTTTTTAGGTCAATTTTGATGTTTTCGGTTTCTAAAAACGTAGCAATTGCGACATTAATTTTTTGCAACGTCGATTCAAAAAAAGTTTCTAAATCTATATTTGGGGTAACATCGTCGGTAACCGATTGGTAATATTTTGTTTGGATTTGATTAATAATAAAATCAACCAACGCTTCGGCGGTGGCTTGATTTGATTTAACATCGATTAAACCAAAAATTTTACCGACTTTGTTTTCCAAAGAAATCGGCGGACTGCTGACAAAGCTTTTGATTATCGACAGATTTTTTTCTGGCCGTTCGATAATAATCTGGTTAAATCTCGTTTTTGTTGGTAATTCCATTAATCATTTGCTCTAAATTAACGTTTTATATTATACTATAAAAAGACTAATTTCGTAAATATTATATGCTTGCACACTTATTTGGTTCAAAAACCAGAGTTAAGCTATTACAACTTTTTTTAAATAACCCCAGCCAGCCCTATTATTTGCGGGAATTGGCCAGAAAATTAAAAGCCCAGCTTAATTCGGTTAGACGTGAAGTCGAAAATTTAGAATGGATTGGTATCATTAAGTCAGTTGAATTAGTTGATCAAACAGATAAGCCGAGTGAAGACAAAAAACCATCCAAAGCTGATAAAAAGTCGAGGAAAAAATCAGCCAAAAAATATTTTTTAGCCAATACTGATTTCTTACTCTATCCTGAGCTAAAAGGTTTGTTATTAAAAGCCCAACTGCTTTTGGAAAGAAACTTTGTTTCTAAGGTTGAAAAACTCGCAAAACTTAAGCTTTTTGTGTTAACTGGTTCATTTGTTGGGCTAGAGGGTTTTTCTACCGATATTTTGTTAGTGGGAGCAATTAATCGGATTCAATTGGCCTCGTTGGTTAAAAAGTTTGAAAAAGAATTGGGCCGAAGCATTAATTACACTGTCATGAGCCCAACCGAATATAAATACCGTCAAGACATTACTGACCGATTTTTGTATGATATTTTAGAAAGTAAAAAGATTGTGATTGTCAATAAATTATGATTTTGTTTATTGATACAGCCGATTTGAAGCAGTTGACTATCGCAGTTGTCCAAAAGGATAAAATTGTTGATAAAAAAATAATCTCGGCTCAGTATCGACAATCAGAAAAGCTTTTACCAGGAATCGATCAGCTATTGAGAAAAAATAAACTTAACTTAAAGAAATTGACTGGTTTAGCCGTGGTAGTTGGCCCGGGGCCATTTACCGCTATTAGGATCGGGATTGCCACTGCTAACGCCTTAGCTTTTAGTTTGAATTTGCCAATTTTGAGTTTAGATAAAAAAGACATTGTAGATATCAATCAGTTGCCGGATTTGATTAGTAAAAAAAACCATAAAAAAATCAGTAAATTAGCCGTTCCTAAATACGGCAAAGAGCCAAATATTACCATTAAGTAAATTTTTAATATGGCCAAAGTAAAAATTTTAGCAGTTGAAGATGATGTAGATATTGCAGGATTAATTGAAAAGAAGCTAGCTGACAGCGGCTTTGAGGTGGCAATGCGCGAAACTGGTCGCGAAGCTTTGGATTATTTACAAAACAATTTGCCTGATTTGGTAGTTTTAGATATTTTATTGCCAGATATTGATGGTTTAAGCGTTTTGAATGAATTGGCTCATAATCCAAAAACTAAAAATATTCCGGTTATAATTTTTAGTAATTTGGCTGATGAGGGTTCTTTAGAACAAGCCGAAGCAATTGGTAATTATGAATATTTGGTTAAGGCTAAAACCGATTTAAATGTTTTAGTGGAAAAAATTAAGAAAAAGTTAAAAATTTAGCTAAAGTTATCCACAAAGTAATTTAAGACTTGACATAAATTGAATTTTTCAGTAGAAAAATGGCTAATTCAGCCATTTTTTATTTGTTTTAAAAGTGGTTGACAGTAATGTATTTGTGGTATAAAATTACATTGTAATGGAGTGAAGTGGATAGAAGTGGGGATAATCAACCTGAAGAGTGGATAAAAATAATTAAAAAATTCAAAAAATAGGAAATTCAAAAACCCAAAACAAACACAAAAACTATGTTTATTGGCGAATACCAACACACAATCGACGAGAAAGGTAGGCTGGCAGTCCCAGCTAAGTTTCGCCAACGTTTAAGCAAGGGGGCGGTTGTAACCAGAGGGTTAGACAACTGTCTTTTTTTGTATCCAAAAGAAGAATGGGTCAAGTTGGCGGCTAAGTTGGCTGCTTTGCCGATTTCTCAGGCTAATACCCGGGCTTTTTCGCGTTTAATGTTAGCCGGTGCGATGGATGTGGAAATTGATAAACAGGGTCGTATGCTTTTGCCCGAATATCTTCGCCAATATGCCGAAATGCAAAAAAAGGTGATTGTCGCCGGTCTGTATACTCGATTGGAAATTTGGGATGAAGACAAGTGGAATAAATACAAAGAAAGTACGGAGGTTAAAAGTGGTGATATTGCCGAAGCTTTGGGTGATTTAGGAGTTTAAGATCATGAAAAATTCTCATCAGCCAGTGATGTTGGGCGAAATCCTAGAATATTTGCAGCCCTCAATTAATCAGGACTTTGTTGATTGCACATTGGGTGGTGGCGGCCATACGGTTGAAATTTTAAAACGAACAGGTCCAGATGGTCGGGTAATTGGTATTGATTTAGATCCGCTGGCAATTAAGTTAACAAAACAAGCGGCTGATGATTTTGGAGAGCGATTAATTTTAGTTCAAGATAATTTTAAAAATTTAGAATTAATTTTAGAAAAATATCAGATTGGTTCAGTTGACGGCATTTTGTTAGATTTAGGTCTATCGTCAAATCAGTTGGCCGATAAAGAGAGGGGATTTAGTTTTACCGATCAAGATTTTTTAAGTATGAGCTTTGCTAATAGCAGCGAAGTGACGGCCAGCGAAATTGTTAATACTTATTCAGTTGGTGAATTGGAAAATATTTTTAAGCAATATGGTGAAGAAAATTTAGCTCGGCCGATTGCTCAGAAAATTGTTGAAGTTAGAACTGCTGATCCAATCACGCACCCTAAAATTTTAGCTGATATTGTTAGTCAAGTTTATCAACGTTATTATCGTCAGCATTCAAAGATTAATCCGGCCACTAAAGTGTTCCAAGCCTTGAGAATTGCCGTTAACGATGAATTAGAAAATTTAAAATCAGTTTTACCTCAGGCGATAGAGGCTTTAAAAAGCGGTGGTCGGCTAGCAGTGATTAGTTACCATTCTTTAGAAGACAGAATTGTTAAAAACTTTTTCCGGCTGGAAAATCAAGATTGCATCTGTCTGCCAACTATGCCGGTTTGTCAGTGTACTCACGTTAAAAAAATTAATTTAGTAACCAAAAAACCAATCGGCCCAACGGAGTCTGAAGTACAAAAAAACCCAAGGGCCAGAAGCGCAAAACTTCGCGTGATCGAAAAAATTTAAATCAAAAATAAAAATAAAAACAAAAAAGATATGGCTCATTTTGTTAAAGGGACAAAAGCTAAAAAATCAACCGGTCGTTGGTTTGGTTTGGGTAAATTAAATGTCGCCGCCTTGAATATTTCGGTAGTGGTTTTAATTGTTTGTGGCGTAATTGGTTATGTGGCTCAGGTCAACGGATTGGCCACCAAAGGCTATTTAATCAAAGATTTACAGAGTCAAGTTAATCAACTCAGAGACCAAAACGGTCAACTGCAAGCGCAAGCCTCGGATTTACAATCGTTGGATTCAGTAAAAAATAAGGTTAGTGAGCTTAATATGGTGCCAGTTGGTCAGGCTAATTATTTGTCTTCTTCGGCAGTGGCGGTTGCTTCAGCTCGCTAATGGTTATATAATTAGATCAAGATTAATCTGACTTGGATAAGAAGATTTTAAGGCTATGATTAGTTTAAATAAAAATAATCAGCAGCATTTTTTTTGGGAAAAAAGAATCAGGCTAGTTTCACTAGTCATTTTTTTATTTGGCTTATTAATTATTTTTCGCCTTTTTTATTTATCGGTTTATCAGCACAGTTTTTACGAAGCAATTGCCACTAATCGTCAGGCGGTTAATGAAAATTTATTACCGGAGCGAGGTTCAATCTATGTCCGAGAGGATGGCAAGCTTTATCCGTTAGTTACTAACCAGCAATATTTTTTGGTTTATGCTGAACCCAATAAAGTGGAAAGTGCTAAAGAAGTGGTTGATAAATTAACACCAATTTTAAATTTATCTGAAGAAGAGTGGAAGGGTTTGCTTAATCGGTTGGCAAAAAAGTCAGACCCCTATGAGCCAATTATGCATAAGGTGACTCAGAATCAGGTTGATCAAATTAAAAAGTTGGATTTAACCGGAGTTGGTTTTGTTGGTGAAACTTATCGTTATTATCCAGAGAAAAATATTGGTGGCCATATTTTTGGTTTTGTCACTCACTCTGATCAAGAAGTCAAGGGGCAATATGGTTTGGAAGGTTATTTTAATAAAGAATTAAGTGGGCAGTCTGGCAATATTAAGTCAATCAAAGATGCTTTAGGCGCATTAATTACTATCGGCCCAAGAACAGTTGAATCGGCCCAAGATGGTGACAATTTAGTTTTAACTATTGATCGCAAGGTTCAGTTTACAGCTTGTGAAAAGTTAAAGTTTTTTTATGATTATTTTGAAGCCCAAGACGCTAGTGTAATTATTATGGATCCAAAAACCGGAGCGATATTGGCAATGTGTAGTTTCCCTGATTTTGATCCAAGCAATTATGGTCAAGTGGACAGCATTAATCAATTTAATAACCCGGCTATTTTTTATGATTTTGAGCCGGGTTCGGTTTTTAAAGCTTTTACAATGTCTGCTGCTATTGATACGGGTGCAGTTAGTCCAGATACCACTTATGATGATACCGGTGAAGTGAAAATCGGGCCATACAAAATTCAAAACTCTGATTTGAAAGCTAATGGCCAACAGACCATGACTCAGGTTCTGGAGAAATCTTTAAATACCGGAGCGATTTTTGCGGCTGATTCAATTGGTAAAAATAAATTTGTCCAGTATGTTAAAGATTTTGGTTTTGGCCAGCCAACCGGTATTACCCTAGAAACAGAAGTACCCGGTAATATTAGCAGTCTTAATAAACCTGGTGACATTTATTATCTTACCGCTTCGTTTGGCCAAGGTGTCACTGTTACACCTTTGCAATTAGTGTCGGCTTTTGGAGTGATTGCTAACCAAGGTAAATTATTAAAACCTTATATTGTTTCTGATATTATTAAACCAGACGGTACCGATATAGCCGCTAAGCCGGAGGTGGCTAGACAAGTGATTAAACCAAAAACGGCGGCTTTGGTAACTGGGATGTTAACTTCGGTAATAAAAAATGGCGTGGCTAAAAAAGCGTCTGTGCCTGGCTATTACTTGGCTGGAAAAACCGGCACCGCCCAAATTGCTTCCTCAAACGGCGGTTATGGCAAAGAGACTAACCACACTTTTATCGGTTTTGGGCCGGTAACTGATCCGCGATTTGTCATTTTAGTGAAATTGGGTAAACCCCAAGGTATCAACTATGCCGCCGACAGCGTAGCGCCGATCTTTAGCCAATTAGCTGCTTTTCTGCTAAACTATTATCAGATTCCACCTGACTATTAATTAGTTTAACTTATGAAAAAGGTGCTTAAGAAAATTTTAGAATTTAAGCTTAAAATATTTACTAAATTAATTTTAGCTAAATATAAGCCGGAATTAATTGGTGTTACCGGCAGCGTTGGTAAAAGTTCCACTACCGAAGCAATCTATCTGGTGCTTTCGGCTGCTTTTCGGGTGAGGAAAAGTTATAAAAATTATAATAATGAAATTGGCACGCCATTAACAATTATTGGCGTTGAATCTGGCGGTCGATCTTTTTTTGGCTGGTGTCGAGTTTTTTTTAAAGCTTTT
>JAFGGX010000033.1 GCA_016930315.1 Candidatus Buchananbacteria bacterium | reverse complement strand
TTTTTTTAATAAAAGTGAATAAATACTATTGACAAATTTCTTCAGATATGCTAAAGATACAACATCGTCAATCCTTTGCCAAACTTCGGTAATTGTGATTGCGACCAATGTCAATCAGTGAGGTGCACTCATGCATCGAGTCTCGACCCTTCGCGGATCCCCGACCACCACCGTCACCCCCTTTTATATGGTTTCCAACGACATCGGCGCCGGCTCCCTCCGCATCCCCACGGCCTCCTGACCGGGCGGCGCGTCGCCACCGGTCCCCAATCCAAAATCCTGAAGAAAGGATTCCTATGAGGAGTTTCTTCCTTCCAGGCAGGGCCACCGCTTGGGCTTACACCCCTTTGCGATCCTGACGTTCATTCCATCTCATCGAATCTCGGAGAGGCAATTTCGCGCCAACCAGGTCCGGCCATCATTTCTAGGTCCGGCCAAAAAACAGACGGCGCGCTGACCTCACGCGTCCAGCCCACTCAACGGGTCCAGCCTCTCCGCTTCCGAACGTCTGACTGTGCGTTGCAAGTTGGGGCTTAATTCGGCCCATCGAACAACCAGATCAGGCCACGGTGCTAACCCAAATCCAACGCACAAGAAGACGTTCGTCCCTCCGGCCGCTGTCGGCCACCAGCACGTCGATTCGCTTAGCGGATCGAGACTGGCTGCCCGAAAAGCACCATCGCCGGAAAACCCCCATCTTCACCGCTGTACACGTGAAGCTCTGGGGGTTTTAACTTTTTACATTTTTATCTTCATATATTTTTCTAAATTTTAGCTATTTTTAGCTAATTTTTTTATTTTACCTATAAAAACTGTTGACAAAAATCTTTATATGTGGTATATTTAAATGTTTACCGCTATTTGCGGAAACATAATGTCTGGGGATAATCTGGAGGTCCGAATCATGAACGGAAACGACCCCTACCCCACACTCACAATCGACCAACTGATCCTGCCGGATCCGGACCGATTCGGCCTCATCTTGATCACAGACCGCCAACCTGACAAAAAGATCACCGGCCGAGAAATGCTGGTTGGCAAGCTGGGTGATGTGGTCTGCCTGTTCTTCTGTGATCTCTGGGGTGATAAGCTCCAGGGATTCAAAATCGACCAGGTCGTTCCGGCGGAACTGGAGTCCAAGAATGGCCGCAATGGTGTTTACATCATCGCCCATCCCTGCAAACACAGGACCGCCAAGCTCTTCGAGGAAGCTTTCGCCGCCATCAATCGGGAAAACAACCGAATCCTTCAACAACAAGCCGCCATCGAAGAACGTGCCAAGAAGATCATCGCCGAAGCGGAAAAACGGGCCGCCGCGATCATCGCCGAAGCGGAAAAGCAAGTGCCTCTTATCCAAGAAGAGGCGCGCCAGATGCACAACAAGGCCAGACGTGATACAGCGGGTATCCGCCACGAAATCACCGAACTCGAGACCACTCGCAATCGACTGCGCACCGAACTCACCGCGGCCGAAGAAAAACTCGCCGGCGATCAGCGGCGCTGGGAAGAAGGCGACGCCATACTCCGTGACAAAGCCGCCGAACTGGAGGAGGCAACTCGCCATCTCCGACCCGAGAACCGATTCCACGCGGATTCTTTCTTCGCCGAACTCGACGAAATCGAACAAACCGCCACCGTCTAGCCCTTTCAACGCTCCTTCAATCCCACACCAGGCCCCGACACTACCACAGTTGTCGGGGCCTTTCACTTTTCCCTATCAACTATATTTGTTTTTTCAAAGAATCAATCCGATCTCGTAGTTCAATCGCCTTTTCAAACTCCAAATTCTCTGCGGCTTGCCGCATCTGACTTTCCAAATCAACAATCAATTCATCAATTTCTAATTCTTTACCCTTTTCATTAGGCTCAATCACTGCTTCCTCTTCTTGGGCAATCGCTTTAATAATACTTTGCGGTGTAATGCCGTGTTTTTTGTTGTATTCAACCTGAATCTTGCGCCGCCGGTCCGTTTCTTTAACTGCTTCTTTTATCGACCGGGTTTTTTTATCGGCATACATAATTACTTTGGCATCAATATTTCTGGCTGCCCGGCCAATAGTTTGAATCAAACTTCTGGCATTGCGCAAAAATCCTTCTTTGTCTGCATCTAAAATTGCTACCAAGCCCACTTCCGGCAAATCTAAACCTTCCCGCAACAAATTCACACCAACCAAAACATCAAATTTACCCAGTCGTAAATTTCTAATAATTTTTATTCTTTCCAAAGTGTCAATATCGGAATGCAAATATTGGGCTTTGATATCTTGATTTAAAAAATAAACCATCAAATCTTCCGCCATTTGCTTAGTCAAAGTTGTTACCAACACCCGATAACCCTTGCTGGTGGTGGCTTTAATTTCTTCAACCAAATCATCAATTTGTTTCTCAGCCGGTTTAATCTCAATTGGCGGATCAACCAAACCAGTTGGCCTAATAATTTGCTCAACTACCTGGCCACTTTTTTCTAACTCATAATCCCCTGGCGTGGCCGAAACATAAATTACATGTTTTAAGTATTTTTCAAACTCTTCGAACTTCAATGGCCGATTGTCGTAAGCCGATGGTAACCGAAATCCATAGTCAATTAAATTCTGCTTTCTGGCCCGATCACCAAAATACATTCCCCCCACCTGGGGTACGGCCACATGACTTTCGTCGATAAAAAATAACCAATCTTTGGCCGCGTAATTAAAAAAGTCTAACAAAGTAAACGGTGGCTCGCCAACATTGCGCTGATCAAAATGGCGAGAATAATTTTCAATTCCCTTGCAATAACCAAGTTGCTGAATCATTTCCAAATCATAATTAGTGCGCTGTTGTAATCGATAAGCTTCCAAAGCACCCAATTTAGGTAGCTGTTCTTGCAGTTCTTTTTTAATTGTCTTGATTGCCTGAGGAATTCTTTCGGCTGGCACTACAAAAGGTTTGGCTGGAAAAATTAAAATTTTGTCTAATTGGCCCAACAAAGCGCCGGTGATTCGATTAATTTCGGTAATTTTTTCAATCTGGTCGCCAAATAACTCAACTCGAATAGCATTACTTTGATATGAACCTTGAGCAATATCAACTGTGTCTCCCCTGACCCGAAACCGACCGGGTTTTAATTCAGTATCATTTCTTTCATACTGATCGGTAATTAAAAGTTTTAATAAAGACTGACGATCAATATTTTGGCCAACCGACAATTCAAAACTTTCACCAATATAATTTTCCGGCTGACCAAAACCATAAATACAAGAAACTGACGCCACTACAATTACGTCTTGGCGCGTTAATAACGAACTGGCCGCTTCCAGTCTTAGACGTTCTATTTTTTCGTTAATGGCTGTATCTTTCTCAATATAAGTGTCAGTTTGCGGTAAATAACTTTCCGGTTGATAATAATCGTAATAAGAAACAAAATAACAAACTTTATTGTTAGGGAAAAAATTTAAAAATTCTTGATAAAGCTGAGCCGCCAAAGTTTTATTATGAGACAATACCAAAGTTGGCTTCTGTAACTTTTCAATCACATTAGCCATCGTAAAGGTTTTGCCAGAACCCGTTACGCCCAAAAGTGTTTGAGCCGGATATTTTTTATACCCACTGACCAATTTTTCGATCGCCTGCGGTTGGTCGCCTTGTGGGGGGTATTGGCTTTTAAGTTGAAACTTTGGCATAGCAGACAAAGGGACTTTTGAGGTCCCTTAATGATTAAAATTAATTGTCTAAATATTATAAAAAATTAACCTAAATAAGTCAATCTATGGCAAATCGGCCAGCAATTCCTCGATTTTCTGCTCTGTTTGTTCATACATCCCTTCGCCAAAATGCATGTAAACTATCTGGCCATTCTGATCAATTAAATATAAGGCCGGCCAATAAAGATTGTTATAGGCTCGCCAAGTTTTGTAGCCATTATCCAAGCCGACCGGATAAGTTAAGCCATAGTCTCCAACCGCCTTTTTAACATTATCTAAGTTTTCTTCAAACCTAAATTCCGGCGTGTGAATCCCAACCACCAACAAACCTTGATCTTGATATTTTTGATACCAACCTTCAATAAACGGCACGCTCCGTTGACAATTAATACAACTGTAAGTCCAAAAATCTACTAAAATAACTTTTTCACCAACCAAATCCCCAAGCACAATCGGCTGACCATCTGGCGTATTAATCCAATCGCTAATGCCCACAAATTCCGGGGCTTGCTTTTCTTCCATGGAGACTCCCGCTGATTTAAAAACAGAAACCAATTGACCAAACGGATTATGGGCATAAACTAACATATACCCAACCGTGCCCAAAATGATAATAATGACAATGGGTAAAATAATTTTAAGCCAATATTTCATACTTCCAATAAATAAGCAATTTTTTTCACAAATTCTTCCGCGCTTTTTTCATCTCTGGCTGTAACTATGTTGCCATCAACTTCGCATTCCATGCCGGTGTATTCGGCTCCTCTGGTCAACAGATTTTGTTCTTCGGCTAAGCTGCCAGTAACTGTTTTGCCGATTACTACCCCAGCTTCAGCTAAAATCCCAGTTGCGAAGCCCATTGCCCCCATTACTTTTCTACCTTTTTTAAAATTTTGAATCAAATCAATAATTTGGTCATGGTCTGGCAAGCCATAAGACTGGGGCGAACCAATCAAAACCAAACCAAAAAAATCATCCACTTCAACTTCCGGGATAGCTAAGTCTGGTGTAATTGCTAAACCAGAATCAGCGACAGCATCATTTCTGGTAGCCGAGATATTTGCCAATTCAACGCTGTAATATTTAAAAAACTGACTGATTTTTTTAAACTCAGCTTCCTTAAAATCTTTTTGAGGAAAAACAAAAGCAATTTTCTTTTTCATATTATTTAAAACTAATCTCTAATATATTATACACGACTAAGAGTCAATTAACAAAACCGCCCCAAAAATAAGGGCGGTTTACTAATCAACTAATGATTTATCCATTATCTACTAACTGAAATTACCGGCGTCGTGCCAGCAATTGTTTCTGGCGTACAAGCACCAACCGTAACCCGACCGCTCGCTGTTTTGGTGATATAATACAAAGTTTTCTCAGCCGTGCCACTCTTTGGATCTTTTGGAATAGCCGACAAATAAGTATCTACCAAATTAGTGGCTAAATTTGCTTCAGTGGACGTCTCTTGAGCAGTACAACCAGAAGATGAACCACCAGTACCAATCATATAATAAGTATCGGCATTCAAGACCACTGGCTCGGTGCCTTTGTTATCAACCGTATATTTTAAATAAGCGTTCAAAATTGAATTAACTGCACTCCAGCGATCAGCGTTTCTGGCCTCAGCTAACCGTCTGGCTGGGTCAACCGCCACAAAAATAATAGCGGCTAGAATTGCGATAATACCAATCACAATTAATAATTCGATCAAAGTAAACCCTTTTTTTTGTTTAATCATTTTTCACCTCACTTTCTTTTTTTAGATTTTATTAAAAATTAAGCTAAATTAATTATACCACATTTTTTTTAATCTTGCCTATGGCAATTTATCAACATACTGGCCAGACACCCAACCAAACTCCCCTGGTATAAATTCAATTTTGTACCAGCCATTTTGTTCATCAATTAGTTGATAGATATCACCAGAGCTTGCCTCACCCACCTTGGCAAAACTAACCGCTGGTCCTTCTCTAACATTAAGAAAACCAATCGAAGTTTGTTGTATTTCTAGATCAATTAACGCTGGCGGTTCAGTGCTATCCTGTGAATCAGCTGTAGTTGGCGTTGTCGTTGATCCAATTGTCTGGTCTGGCTGGCGCAAAGCATCAAGTGCCTGAATATCTAAATTTTGATCCGTGGAATTGGTAACATAATCTGGCTGGTTAACTGCTTGTTTATAAATATCAAAACCTCTTTGTTGTAAATTAATCAAACCCAACAAGGCTAAGCACAAAATCAACAAAATCGCAACTCTAATATAAACTGCTCGCCAAGCTTTTTTATCTCTTTTATCTGGCTTTAAACTAAATTTACGTTGCTTGGCCGGTAATAAATTAATATCATAATTTTCCGGTTTCTTTTTTAATCCCCTCAAGGCTAAACCAATCACGTTAGCAAATATAATAGCCTTGGATTTAAATGGTAATAACTTAGCCGGATCAGCAACTTTGCGCAAAGCATCACCTTTAGCCACTGGCAAACCAAGCTGATCGGCAAAAAACTTTTCGATTTCTGGTAAAAGACTAGAGCCACCAGCTAACAAAACTCCACCAATCTGACTGCCGGTTTCTTGATAATAATCAATAATTTTTTTGGCTTCTTTAATAATTTTTTGAGCCTCGGTTTGTAAAAGTTTTAAAGCTTGCGCATTGCCGCCATCTGCTTTAAAACCAACTTTCATTTTTAGATCATCAGCCTCTTTACCAGTAATTTTTAGCCCAGCGGTTAAAACTTTGGTAAACCGATTACCGGCAATTTTTAAAACTGAATTTAACCGCACACCATCAATATCAACCACATTAAAATCACTAGTTCGTGAACCGATGTCAATAATCAAAACTGCCTGAGCGGGAGTTTTTTTAGTTTGCTTACGAACATCCTCTTTAGGTACTAAAAGACAACGAGCCAAACTTAATGATTCTAAATCAAAAGCCACCGGAATTAAACCGGCAGCCGATAAAACTTCAACGTAACTATCAACCACCTTAGTTGGCACAGCGGCATAAAAAACTTCTTGAGTGCCGTTGCTGACATTAATGGTTTTAAAATCAAAATAGATTTCTGATGACCGAAATGGAATAACCTCTTCGGCCTTAAATGGAATTGTCTTTCTTATCTCTTCGTGTTTTAAACCAGCGGGAAATTTAAAAATATTAGTAAATACCTGAGAATCGGGAATCGAAACAATACAAAACGGAACTCTAATCGCCTTTGGTTTGGCGGTAGCCAATAGTTGCTTAATTTTATCAGTCAACAAACTTGGTTTTTTAATCACTCCATTTTTTACTATTTCTTGTCGTAGAACTACTCGAGAATAAGAAACTACTTTTGTCTTACCCATCGATTTTTCTAACAAGGTCGCTTCAATGGAATGATCCGAAATATCTAAACCAAATATTTTTTGTTTTGCCATTTTATTTTAATCCTCCTGCCAGCTGATAACATTTAAATTATTATCAACCGTGACTTCAATTTTTTGATTATAAATGTCAACTGTTCCGATCGCACTTAAAATCGCATTATTGCCATTTACAACTACATTCAGTATACACGAACCAGCTTGATTAGACAATGATTCATTTTTAGCAACAAAATTATTGCGCAAACTTTCTAGACCATCTTCAACACAACTACGAGCCAACGCTCTGGCTCCAACCACCTGCCCACTAGCCAAAGCATTTTTTAGTTCATTAAACCCAGACATATTAGCGGTAATGCCAAAAGTTAATGCCACTGAAGCGACAATTAAAAGCGCCACCAAAGCAATAAAACCACGATTTTTTTCTTTTTTATCTTCGACCATATAGCTCTACTCCCAAATTAACATTGGCACTGGCATCATACTCTTGCCGGCCGCTAGGATTTTTATAACTAATAATCAAATTCACATCCACCCCTTTAGTCTTATCCATAAACGATAAACTACTAAAATCTCCTTCAACATTAATATCATCGCTGTGAACCTGAATTAACTGACCACCGTCAAGTTGGCTGATTAATTTTTTTGCCTCTAGATCAAAAAAATATTTTAGTTCATGGCCATCCGACAACTGCAAGGTCAATGACTCTGCTGAAATATCTTTTACCGCCGCTGCTCCATGAATATCTTTATTTAACTGCCAAACCAACAAACGGATATTATGATTAACTTCCGTTTTAGCAATACTGCTGACACTGCCCTTTAAAATATCAATCATTAAATAAGAAATGCTAACCAAAATAATACTGACAATTGCAATGTAAATAATCAGTTCAATTAAAGTAAAGCCAGAATTTTTAGAATTAATTTTCATTTTTAGGGTAAATAATTAATTTTTACCGCCTGTAAAATTGGCGTACTATTGCCATCACCCGATAATTCCACCCGATACTGCAGCCACTGATTAAAATTTAAAGCCAATGGCGCTAGCTGACCGTCGTGGTCGGTGAAATACCCGCCAGCCGAACTTGTGCCATACCAACTACTCCAACTACCCGGCGTACCACTATTATCGGGTGCCGTTCTGATTTGCAATTTGATATTTGAATTATCCGACAACTGCTGATTCCAGCTGACAACGTTAACCGCCGAAGGGGTGGCCATATCAAAAGCCGAGGAGATTAACCAACCTTCTTTTTCAAAACCAATTACCGAACTATCAAAAGAAATAATTTCACCATTACTGCCCACCGCCCAACCTTTAGTCGGCGAATCCATCGCTACCGCATACCAAGCTTGGCCGCCGGTATCAGTCGCCTGGGTCCAATTACTACCGTCATAATGAAAGATCCGACCGGCATTACCTAAAATCCAGCCATCGTCTGGCGCAATCATATATATTGCATACCAAGCTTGACCGCCGGTATCAGCCGCCGACAACCAATTTTCACCATCATAATGATAAATTTCTCCGCCGTTACCGCTCACCCAAACGTCATTATCTGCTAAGATACTAATGTCATACCAAGCTTGATCGCCGGTATCTACTGATTGCTCCCAAGTTGCCCCGTTGTAATAATAAATTTCTCCGCCATTGCCAACAATCCAGCCTTCACTGTCCGAGACCATAGCAACCGCATACCAAACTTGTGTGCCGGTATCAGCAAACTGACTCCATGAACCATCTGAATAATGATAAATCCTACCACTGTTGCCCACCGCCCAGCCTTCGACAGTCGAAAGCATATAAATAGACCGCAGCGAAATTGATCCAAAATCAATATATTCAGTCCAATCAGTTCCGTCATAATGTAAAATTTTTCCGCTATCGCCAACGGCCCAACCATCATTCGGGGCGGGCATCGCCACCCCTCGTAAATTAACTGTGGTTGGAGAATCAATACTTAACCAATCAGAGCCATCATAATGAATAATTGTACCGGCATTGCCAACTGCCCAAATATTTTGGTCATTTACTATTGCTAAATCATTTAAATTTTGATCGGTTGGTCGATCATAAATCAAAGCCACATCAGTTAACTGAGGGGAGCTGTTTGGATCAGTACCATTAGTTAAAGTAGCTCTATACTGAGCGTATTGGCCAGTTAAATTAACCGCTGAAGAATCGGCATTCGATAATTCAACTGTAAAATCAGTCCAAGTTTCGTCTGGCGTAATTGTGTCGCCAGTCCTGACTGCCAAAGTAACCTTACTACCCAGTGGTAAATTGACAGTCCAATTAATTGAATTCCAAATCGTGTCTTGCTTGCCACTATCAAAAATTTTAGATTCAAAAGTACCGACCTTATTAAAAAAACTATTATACTGATAAATATACCCAGCATTACCTAAAACCCAACCGCTGGTTGGTGAAGTCATACCGATTGAATACCAAGATTGACCGCCAGTATCGATAAATTGAGTCCAAGCGTTACCATCATAATGATAAATATAGCCACCATTACTAGAAATCCAACCATCAGTTGATGAAACCATGTCGATTGCATACCAAGTTTGAGTCCCAGTAATAATCGATTCAGTCCAAGCGCTGCCGTCATAATGATAAACTGAACCAGCGCTACCCACCACCCAACCATCCGTAGCCGAAACCATATCAATCGCCCGCCAAGCCTGATCTCCAGTATCAATAAACTGCGTCCAACTGGTTCCATCATAATGATAAATTATGCCAGCGTTACCCACCACCCAACCATCGATGGTGGAAACCATATCAATCGCATACCAAGCCTGACCCCCAGTATCGACAAATTTAGACCAGCTCGAACCATCATAATGATAAATTTGGCCGCTACTACCACTCAACCAAACGTCGTCAGCTGACAACACACTAATCGCATACCAAGCTTGGCCACCAGTAACAATAAATTCTGACCAAGCTGAGCCATCATAATGATAAATCCGACCACCACTGCCTGCCGCCCAACCATCCGTAGCCGAAACCATCTTGATTGTTCTAATCGACAAATCACCCAAATCAGCAAACAAAGACCAGCTACTACCATCATAATGCAAAATCACGCCATTATCCCCTACCGCCCAACCATCCGTAGCCGAAACCATATCAACTGCTCGGATGCTATAAGTAGTAGCTATTCGACTGTCTTTAGACGAAGCCCAAAAAACACCTTGATTGGTGGTCACCCCAGCTAACACGTCGCTGCCATAAACAACGGTCTGATTAAAACTGCCGGCGTTAAAATCAGAATCAGTTGTATCAGTAAATTGGTTGCCGCCACCGCTACTCCAAGAGCCAAGGTCAGAAATTTTAGCCAATTTTAATTCACCATTATTTTCAAAATCAATTGTCCCACTGTCTGTGCTATAAGCAGATTGGTTAGACCAATTTTCCTGCCCCGTCCCAGCCGACCAATCAGTTTGCTGCCAATCTTTAGTTTGCCAAGCGGTCAAATAACTAGAGGCATCAACATCATTTTCTACTCCGGTAATCGCTGTATAAGAAACATCAACCGCCACTTTTTTGCTATACAAATCAATTTTAGCATCAGGCTGATCACATTCAATAATATTTTTTCCGCCGTCTCGACAAACACTAGAAATAGTAACCACCCTAGTAAATCGGTCATCAATCAGATCTGACTCCCCGCTGAATTCCCAATAACCATTCTCCTTAGTCAAACCATAACTGCCGTCAATTAAATAATTCCAAGCTTGCCGACGAATTGCGCCAACAGCTTCTAAACCTTCCTGAACATAAAAAGAGGCCTGATCTCTTTGAGCGGCTTGCAAGTTACTACCATAAGAAATTATTAACAAACCAACCAAGGCGGTGGCAAATAAAGAAAATAAACCAACCGCCAAAATCACTTCGATTAGCGACATTCCCTTGTTTTGTCTACTGGCCCGCTTGAGTTTTACCATAACCATTGACAATTATTTTTCTCGACTGTTGATTGTTGGTAATAATTTGGATTGTGCCACTGGCTGAAGGTTCAAGACTATAAAGTGGAAAAAAAATCTGATTGCCAAAATCAGTAGTCACGTTAACCGTATTAGGATAATAAATATTATAATCAAAATCCTGATCCCGATTATTGAAGTCGTCTCCTCTAAACAAAATTACACTTCTGTTGCCATCATCAAAATAAAGACCCCAAGCACTTTGATTTTGGCCACTGATTGATTGGCCCTGAGCTCTCCTTACCAGCCCCAAAATCAATTGGCCTTGACTATCTAAATCAGCTGTCGTCTGAGTGTTTTGAACAAACGGAATTGACAAGCCAGCCATTATGGTAATAATGGCAATCACTAATAACAGTTCGATTAGAGTAAACCCCCTCATCAATAAAAAAATTAAGCGCTAAATTGGCCAGTGACTTGATAAATTGGTGAAATAACTGAAATCGCCACAAAACCGACAATCAAGCCGACAAAAATTAAAAGCGCCGGCTCAATGATGGTAGTGAAATTTTCAGTTGAAGCATCGACTTCTTTTTCATAAAAAGAGGCTAAATAACCAAATGATTCATCTAATTTACCAGTTTTTTCTCCGACACTAATCATTTTAGTGGCTAACAGCGGAAAATATGGATGACGTTTTGGTTGTTTAAAACCAGCGATCACATCCGACAAACTCTTCCCTTTTTGAACCTCGGGCAAAATTAATTGTAAATATTTTTTATAAACTTGATTACGCAAAACATTGGTACTAACGATAATTGCCTGATCAATTGTTAAACCACTTTTTAACAAAATATTCATTGCCCGTGCAATTACAATCAAATTATAACTAATAAACGTTTGGCCAACAATTGGCAGATGAAGCAAAAATCGATGCCAAATCGGTTTAATTTTTTTCAAACTAATGGCAATCCTAAAGATAACCACAAAAACGATTATTCCAACCAACATAGCTAGCCCATGTTTATCAAAAAGATCGGCAGTCCAAAGCAAGATCCTAGTTGAAAGTGGCAATTTAAAACTTAAAGTTAAAAATAAATCTTTAATTTTTGGTAAAACAAAATAAGCTAAAATTAAACCCAAACCAAGAGTGGCCGACAAAATGATAGCCGGATAAAAAGAAGCGGCTTTAATTTTTCTTTTTAAATCATTTTGGTCTTCCAACTCACCGGCTAAATAATTTAAATTTTCTTCCAATGAACCGCTCTCTTCACCTACTTTTAAGATGTTAATAAAAAATGGATCGAACTCTTTTGGATATTTAGCCAAAGCATTCGATAAACTTTGGCCGGCCCTAATTTGACTGATGACATCGGTTAAAATCTTTTTTAGCTTAGGCGAGTTCGATTGAGCAGCAATTATTGACAGCGCTTCACTAAGAGTGATACTGGAAGCCAACATCGTCCCTAGATGACGAACTAAGAGCATTTTATCCATCAATGGCACCCGGCCTAAAGTAATTTCCATTGAGCCTAATTTATGTTTGCCTTGAGCTTGAATTTTTTTGATATACCAACCCTTGCCAACCAACAATTTAGTTGCCTCGCGTAAATTATCGGCCTCAAGAGCGCCTTTGCTAATCTTATTTTCTTGATCAATGGCTGTATATGTAAATCTCATAATCAAAAATTATTCTCTAGTCGCCCGTAGAACTTCTTCAATGGTAGTTAAACCGGCTAAAACTTTACTAATTCCGTCTTCAATCATAGTTTTCATTCCTTCTTTTTTGGCCTGATCTCTAATTTGGTCAGCATCAACGCGCTGCATAATTAATTCGCGAAGTGTTTCAGTAATTGGCATCACTTCAAATATTCCCAACCGGCCGTGATAACCGGTATTACCACAAACCGAGCAACCTTTACCATGGTAAATTCTAATGGTTTTTTCTTCAGTTCCAAAATATTGGTCGACTAAACTAGCAGAAAATTTCTTTTTTAACTCGGTTGGATTAGTAGTTTCGCTCACAATACAATGCTTGCAGATTTTTCTTACCAATCTTTGAGCCATTACAATATTAATAGTTGAAGCCAACAAAAAAGGCTCGCCGCCCATTTTTAAAAGCCGCGGTAAAGCAGTCGGCGCATCATTGGTATGCAAAGTAGTCAAAACTAAATGACCGGTCATGGCAGCGCTAATGGCTAAGTCAGCAGTTTCTTGATCTCTAATTTCACCCACCATAATGATATCTGGATCCTGCCGTAAAATCGACCGTAAGCCGTTAGCAAAGGTCAAATTAGCCTTTGGATTAACTTGAATTTGATTAATACCATCCAAATCATACTCAACCGGATCTTCAACCGTTGAAATATTAACCTCCCGTCGATTCAAAATTTTAATAATCGAATACAAGGTTGTAGTTTTCCCTGCTCCGGTTGGACCGGTTACCACCACCATCCCCCATGGCTTAGTATATTCTTTTTTTAATTTAATCATGTCGGCTGTTGACATACCTAAATCTTCCAAACCGAATTGCCGACTCTTGGAAGACAACAGCCGAATCACCACTTTTTCACCTTCGACAATTGGAATAATCGACACCCGTAAATCAAACCTCTCGTTTTCTATTTTCATTTGAAATTTTCCATCTTGAGCACTGCGATGTTCATCGGTTCTTAGTTTTGATAAAATCTTAATCCGTGTTACCACTAAATCATGGATGTCTTTTGGTAAAGTAATAATGTCGTGCAAAATGCCATCGAGACGAAAACGAATCAGAGTCCCTTCATCGGTTGGTTCAATGTGAATATCAGAGGCTTTGTTTTCGTAAGCATATTGAACAATTGTGTCAACAATTTTTACCACGGGCAAATCTTCGGCTCGAGCTCCGGCCTTAGCCTCATTAATATTTTCTTTAATGATCTGAGAAAATTCAGCCTGAATGCCTTTTTGATATTTGGTTAAAGCGCTTTCAAGACTCTGCTCGGTTGTATAATACGGCAAAACGTCCTGACCAATTTTTTTTTCAATCAAATTAATAATATTTAAATTACCCGGATTAACCATCGCTACTTTTACTCCGTCTTGATTACGACCAAAAGGAATCACTTTTTGTTTTTTAGCCATTAGTTCTGGAATAATTGCCATTGCTTCTTCGTCAATTGGGGTTTGCTCTAAATCGACAAACTCAAATTCCATATAATCAGCAATTACCCGACCGATGTTACTGTCGGAAATCAAATCCTTACCAACCAAAACAGAGGCTAACGGTTTTTTTTCCCGCTCGGCCTCTTGATAAGCATCTTCTAATTTTTCTACCGGAATCAAATCTAAATCCTGAACTAAAAGTTTTAATTGTTGATTGGAAATTTTCATTTTTATTTTTTTAAAAAAAATCGAGGAACTAAAACTAGGCGACTACTTCCTCAACCTTTTCTACCACCTCATCCAAACTCAAATCGCTTTTAACCAAATGATCAATCGCCCCTAATTTTTTACCCTGGGCCACATCTTCTGGCTGACCCAGATTAGAAATAATAATTACTGGGATGTCTTTAGTTTCTGACTTAGCCTTGACTTGCTTTAAAACTTCAAAACCGTCAGTATCCGGCAACATAATATCTAATAAAATTAGATTTGGCTGACCAGTAGCAGCTTTTTCTACCCCCTCCTTACCGGTCCCAGCTTGTAAAACTTCTAATTTTTTTGATTCTAACATTCTGCCCAACATTTTGGCCAAAAATTTGTCATCTTCAACAATTAAAATTTTCTTTGAATTTTGTTCACCCATAAAAAAATAAAATATTAACTTAATTTATTATAACATAATCAGCAATTATCAACAACTAAAAGTCTAGGCTATTTTAGCAGAATTTTTAGTCATCAACGAAACCTGATAAATTGCTATTAACATCACAATTGTACCCAACCACTGAGACCAAGTTAAAAGCTGACCGCGGAAAATAAATTCCAAAATAATTGCCGACAAAGGAAAGGCTAATTCGCAAATGGTAGAGACTGAAGCCTTCACCTGCTTTAAACCATAATAATAAATCAACATCGCCGCTCCGCCGGAAGAAAAAACAATCAAAATAAAAATCAGCCATTGCAGACCGGCTACTTGGCTATAGCTACTCCAAGTACCGGAAAAACTAACCACCCCAAGCATCAAAAGAGTAGTTAAACCAAATCTTAAATAAGTGCTGATTTTGTAATTAGCGTTTTGCAAGGCGCGCTTAGAAAAAACCGTCGATGACCCCCAAGCGAAGGCCGCTCCCAACGAACAAAGAATAGCCATAAAATTTCTACCGCCATCGGTAAATGTTGGAATAAAATTTTGAAAAGCAATAAAATAAGTACCGATAATAGCTACCACCGCCCAAAAGAAAAAAACTTTCGGCATCTTTTCTTTCAGAAATACCCGGGCTAAAATCAAAGCAAAAACTGGCTGCAACTTTTGAATTAGAATAACAACTGCCAAATTAACATAATTAACATAAAACAAAGCTTTGGTAATTAACATTGTACCTAAAACACCACCGAACAAAGCCACCCAAAGAAAAGCCGTCCAGTCCATGGACTTTAATTTTTTTAATTCCGGCCAGGCGCGCAATAAAAATGGCAACATGACGATAAAAGCCAGGGCGTGTTCGGTTAAAACCACCAGCGACACCGGTAAAGTATAAAGAATCGGTCGTAGAACCACGCCATCCAAAGCCCACAAAAACGCTGCGAAAATAATTAACAACGGCGCCCAGAGTATTTTTTTAATCATTAAATTATAAGTTAAAAAATTTTTTAGCTTGTTTGACGTCTTTAATAATTTGGGTTTTCAAAATTTGAGAATTGGCAAATTTTTTCACCGGTCGAATTTTTGCCACCAAAATCACTGCCACTTTTTTTCGATATAATTTTTTTTGCAAGTTCAATAAATACGACTCGCAACTAACCTGCTGAATCGCAAAAGTCTTAGCCGGTCCCAGGTGAGTCACCGCCGGATAAAAATTATCATCGATTTGGATAATCGAAATATAAATCCCCCAGTGATTCTTTTTAATAAAACTCGGGACGTCGATATTAATAGTTGGAAAACTATTTTTTCTCCCCCGCTGTCTGCCTTTTTTCACCCGGCCAGCAATCACCAATGTCTGCATAATTATTTACCACTGATAATTCCCAAGCTTACAATCGGTAATTCGAACACAACTGACAACAAAGTAACAAATAAAGCACCGCCAAAAATTATCTGGCCGTTAAACGAGCCCTGATTAAAAGCCAAAAAAGAGTAAACCAAAATAAACAACGCCATGATTGATAAAACTACCGATAATAAAACCGCAAAACAGGCATACCAAATTCTTTTTTTACTAAATTCGTCAACTAAATACTGACCAAATCGAAACCAAAGCACTGCCGAAAAAGCTGCGAAAGCAAAAATAATTAACAAGGGAATAAAAATTATCACCACATCACTGAAAGTAAACATGTCTAGCAGTAAATAAAAAGAGGCGGATAAAATAAACAAAGCTAAAGCCAAAAGAAAATTAAGCCCAAAGAGAATCACCCCATTTTTAACCACCAGTTCATTATTCTTCCGGTCTTTTTTTTCTTTAAATTTTTTAATTATTCCCATATTGTTTTAATTAATAATTAGCTTACCCAATCATTTTTTTAAATTCCTCAACCATTGGCACTTGTTCGGCTTCTAAGCCGTAATTTTTTGCCGTATAAAAAGCAAACCAATCAGCCAACAACAAAGACGAAAAAACCCTTTCCATTTCACTTTTGCCTTTAGTTTCAATGGTTTTGACAATGAACCTGCGACTTTTGTACTGTTGTTCTAAAACTAAAAAGCGTTTAATAACTCGTGGATGATCAGAGCTGTCTTGCAAAAAAATAAACTTAAATCCTTTAGATAAATCTTTAGTTTTTTTATTAACATCAAAGCCATTCATTTCATTATGGTTTAGTTCCGGCAAAAGATTATAAAAAGCAGGAATCTTACCAGTTTCATTCAGTTTAATTTTCCAATTATAGGCCAGGGCGAAATTTTGATCTGATGAATAAATAATTGGCACATACCCGTTAAATTCACTAGCTAAAGCCTTGCCTGCTTGTTCTAATGCTGCTGGCTGTAACACTGTGGCCATCTGGTCAGATTGTTCAAGCAAAGACTGCTGACCGGTCGCTAAAAGTAATGCCCGAAAACTAAAACCTAAAGCTGAGCGTGGTTCGATATCGGTATCCGGCAATTGAATATAAGCCACCTTATTCATTTTGGCTAGTTCAATTAATTTACCGCCAACCGAAATAACAATCACCGGCAATCCTTTTTCAATAGCGGATTCAAAAGCATCGATTGTCTCCTCGGTATTGCCCGAGTAAGAACTGGCGACCACCAAACGATCAGAAAGATCGATCTGAGGCAATCCATAATTACTGTGAATAATTAAATCAACATCGGGCTTAATTGTTCTGAATAAATCGCCACAAAGATGAGATCCACCCATCCCGCATAAAATAAATTTATTCATCGGCTTAAAGCTCGACTGATTTTCAATCGCCGGCTGATAAGTAAATTGTTTAGCAAAATCTTTGATTGCTTGATCCATCATAAATTTAATCAATATTATTTTAACAAATTATTTTTTGATTAACGAATTCCAATCAGCAGCAAACTGCTCCAAGCCCCTATCGGTCAGAGGATGGTTTAAATCAAAATCATACCAATTCTGATCTAAATTTAATGATTGATAGCTGATTAATTCAAACCCAGGCTTTTCATAAAAAAAATCAGCTCCGGGTAATCTTTTATCATTATTAACCCATTCTTCCAAAACCGCAAATCGAGTAGTAATAATATCTGACTCCAATTTAAGGGCGGCCAAAAATTGCCTCAAATCCCTGATGCTAGCGGCCAGAACTCCAACATGGCTATTATTTTGCCTGTACATCCTGATAATATTAGCCAATAAATCCATGCCATTTTGGCCACGATCATCTAACCGACCGACAAACGGCGAAATGACCACTTGGTCCGGCTGTGCCCCTTTAGTCGCAACGTGAACAGCCGCTGCCTGGGCTTGCGAAAAACACAAAGTCATATTAATTTTAAGCTGATCATTAACCGCCAACATTGCCGCCTTAATCCCCTCAGGTACGCTTGGCAATTTAATCCTGGCATTAGGAATCCAAGTAGCAAATTCTTTTGCTTGCTCAAACATCGCCTCAGCCTTAGTCTGCTGGTCGGCATAAACCTCAATTGAGATTGACCCATCCGGGATGATGGCGGCAATTTGCTGAATAACTTCTTTATAAAAACCAAGCAGCTCATCGGTTGTGAACCTTAAACCTTTGGCGATTCTTTTTTTGACTTCCGGATGCAAAGACACTGACGTCGGATTGGTGGTTTGGCCATCCAAAAAACCTAAAGAATTTTTAATCGCCTGGGTTTCTCTTGGATCACTGCTATCTAAAAAAATTTTACTTTTTAAACCAATTGGCTTCATAATAATTTTTTTACTGCTTTAACAATCGCCGAAGCAGAAATGTCTTCGTAATTTAATAACTTTTCTGGCGAACCGCTCCGAGGCATTTTTCTGACCGCTAAAATTTCAACCGGCATTTGAACTTTAGCTAATTCGGCTAAACAATACAAAACCGCTTCACCCAAGCCACCCTCGTGATGATGATCTTCAACCGTAACAAACGCTTTGGTTTCTAGAGCCGCCTTTTTGATTATTGCTGCATCAATTGGTTTAACACTGTATAAATCAATCACCCGGATATTAATATTCTCTGGCTGCAAAATTTCATAGGCTTTTAACGCCTCATGCAAAGTAATGCCAGCACCAATCACGGTCACCACATCTTGACTGCTAGACTTAACGGTTTTACTGCCACCGATTTTAAATGATTCGCTGGCTTGATAAATCACCGGCGTTTTCATTCGAGTGGTTTGTAAATAAACCAAGCCCTGATATTTAGCTGCCTGCTCTAATAGTTTAACGGTACTAACCGCATCGCTCGGATACAAAACCACGCTGTTTAAAATTGTTCGAAACATGGCAATTTCTTCCAAGCCCATTTGCGAAGGCCCGTCTTGACCAATTGATACTCCGGCGTGCGAACCAACAAATTTAATGTTGGCATTGGAATATTGAGCCATTCTAATTTGATCAAACGCTCGAGTAAAAAAAGCACTGAATGTCGAAACAAAAGGAATTTTGTCGGCTTTCGACAAACCCAAAGCCGTACCGACCATATTTTGTTCAGCAATATACATTTCAAAATAGCGGCGTGGATAGGCCTTGGCGAAGTCAGCCGCATGAGTTGAATTGCTGGTTTCACCATCTAAAGCCACAATCTTTTGATTTTGCGCGGCCAGCCAAGCCAAGCCAACTCCATAAGCTTCCCTGGTAGCAACCTGGCTGCCCAAACTAAACTTTGGCTGTGCTTTCTTTTTGCTTGGTTGCTTTTTCAAAACTTTTTTTGTTGGCTTGGCAATCACTCCACGGACTGCCAAATCAACCCGGCCTAATTCTTTTAAAGCTCGGGCCAATTCTTCTTGATTCAAAACCCGGCCATGCCAGCCATTTTTGTTTTCTAAAAATTTTACGCCTTTGCCTTTAACCGTTTTAGCAATAATTACTTTTGGCTGGCTGGTTTTTTTTCTCAACGCTTTTAAAATCTTTCTAAAATTATGGCCATTGATTATAATCGGTTCCCAGCCAAAAGACTTAAATTTATCAGCATAGACTTTCAGATGGTAGCCGTCCATTGTTTCTCCACTCTGGCCCAAACGATTGACATCCACGATCGCTGTTAAGTTATTTAATTTGTAATGGCTGGCCAACTCTACCGCTTCCCAATTTGAACCTTCGGCCATTTCACTATCACCCAGCAAAACATAAGTTTGATAAGATAAATCGTCTAAATATTTAGCATTCAATGCCAAACCAACCCCGATTGAAAGGCCTTGACCCAAAGAACCCGTTGCCGCGACCGTATAAGGAAATCTAACGGTTGGATGACCTTCGAGCTGGCTGCCAAATTGTCGATAAGTTAAAATTTCTTTTTCAGTTAATTTGCCAGCCGCCAACCACAAACTATAAAATAACGGCGAAGCATGGCCTTTAGAAAAAATTAATCGATCATTATTGATTGCTTGAGGATTACTGACATCGTATTTGAAACTGCCACCAAACATTAAACCAACCATCAAATCAGCGGCCGATAAACTCGAAGTCGGGTGACCAGAACCCGCTTTAGTGGTCATCAACAAAGAATAATATCTAACCAACTGAGAAATTTTTTTTAACTGACCAATTTTCATTTTTAAATTTTAGCTAAAAATTTATCAATCATTCTAGGGATGTCATTGCTCTGTAAAATTGCGCTACCCACCACCAAATAATCCGCTCCGGCCGACACTACCGAAACCACATTGTTTAAATTAATACCGCCATCGACTTCAATTTTTAACCGCTGATCAATCTTTCTTAAAGCCGAAATCTTTTGCAAAACATTGGGCTTCAGCGCCTGGCCTTGTTTGCCTGGACTAACTGTTAAAAGCAAAACCACGTCAACAAAATTAAGATAAGGAATTACTTTTTCAATCGGCGTTTCCGGTTTCAGTGCCAGGCCGGCTTCCATTCCCATTGATTTAATCTGATTTAACAAATCAGTCGGATTATTAACGGCCTCAAGCTGAAAAACTATTCTCTTAGCCCCCACTGCCTGGCAATCGGCAATATACTTTTCCGGATGCAGAGTCATCAAATGAAATTCCAAATAACTCTTAAAATGAAAGCCAACCAAATCTAAAACCTCAACCGTTCTAGTTGAAACGAATAAACCATCAGCAACATCAATTTGCAACCAATCAGTCAAACCATTCAACTTGCTCAACTCTGCCTCTAGCTCCGCTTTATCTTCGCTTAAAATTGCTGGAATAATCTGATGCATAAATTATTTACTTTCAATTTTTTGAATTTTTTTAATTCGCCTAACGTGTCGCGACAATCCGCTAAATTCAGTTTTCAACCAAACATTAATTATTTTTTTTGCTTTTACTTCCGACACATAAGCTTGACCTAAACATAAAATATTAACATCGTCATCTTGTCTAGCGCTTTTGACTACTGCCAAATTATCCGTATTAACCGCCCTGGCTCCTTTAACTTTATTGGCAACAACGCAAACGCCAACGCCATTACGGCAAACTAAAATCCCCCGCCCTTTACTTTTGACAACTTGGCGTGCAACCTGATAAGCAATATCTGGATAATCATCGTCATTCACCAGCCGAGCTGGGCCCAAATCTACAAAAGTAATTTTTTTATTCTTTAAATATTGTTTAATTTTTTCTTTCAAAACAAAGCCGACGTGATCAGATCCCAAAAAAACCTTCATATTTTACATATTTAAGCTTAAAAAATGTTTATTATATTATAGCACAAATCTCCAATTTACCTGAATAACAAAAAGCCCATTCGAAATCCAAACAGGCCTTTTTATTAAAATCCAGACAACAAATACTATAAAAAGTCGTAAATTCGTTGATAATTAGAAAAGTTTAAAAAATGATAGAAATAGCCCGTCCAAATTCCCAGCTGATTAGTGAGCATCAAAAATCCTAATAAAATTAAAAACACGCCGCCGACTAAAGAAAAAATCTTTAATACTGGCGTAATTTTTTTAAGCAGCAATGTAGCCTGGCTGATTCCCAAAGCCAAAAGTAAAAAAGGTATAGCTAATCCAAGAGAAAAAATTAAAAGTAAGCCTCCCCCTTGAACAATCGTAGTGCTGGTTGAAGCTAACAACAAAACCGAGCCTAAGATTGGACCAATGCAAGGCGTCCAGCCAAAGCCAAAGGCGGCTCCTAAAATTAATGAGTTAAGTCCGTTGCCTCGTTGAAAAATTTGAGGAATTTTAATTTTCTTTTCTTGATTCAAAAAAGGAATTTTAATTAAATCTAACATCAATAAACCAAAAATAATTACAAACACGCCGCCCACCCTGGCCAAATAAAATTGATACCGGCCCAGGCCATGGCCAATTGCACCGGCTGCCAAACCCAAACCAACAAAAGCAAAGGTAAAACCTAAAACAAAAAACAAACCGTTTAAAAAAATCGCTCTCCGATTTTTAAAATTAAGATTTTGCTTTTTTAAATCCGACAAAGAAACACCACTAATAAAAACTAAATAACCTGGCACTAACGGCAGAGTGCAGGGTGCTAAAAAAGTAATTAGCCCGGCAATAAAAGCAGGAGATGCTAAACTAAAAAAACTTAAACCAAACATAATATTAAAGCATAATAACTAAATGGGCGTAGAGTAACTACGCCCATAATTTTTAGGCAATACCCAACAAGCTGGCCAACTTCGGTTTATCAAAACCAATGATAATATTTTCCTGACCGTCTTTTTCAACAATAATCACCGGCACGCCCATCTGGCCGGTTTTTTCTACCATCTCTTTAGCCGCATTAATATCGGCAGCGGCATCTATTTCTTTGTACTCCACTTTGTTATCGGAAAAATACTGCTTGGCAGCATGGCAATAAGCGCAAGTTGGCGTAGTGTAGATTGTAACGTTTGACATATAAATTAAATTATTTAATTAAATTTTAAATGATTTGATAACAAACGGTTTTGCCCATCTTATGACTCCTGATCAAATGACTTCTTTCTAACAAGCTTAGCTGATGAGAAACCGCGCTGACTGTCAACTCTAAAACTGAAGCCAAATCGCTCACACAAATTTCTTGACGTTTTTTAAGCAAAAAAAGAATTTTTAATCGAGTTGGATCAGACAAAACAAAATGCAACTGGGCCTCCTTAGCCATTTTAGCATCAAGTCGATTTAGCTGCTTTTTAAAATTAGTAATTTTTTTACTAGCCGCAACCATAATTTATATTTGAATAATTGAACAACTATTCAAATAATAGCAAACCAAAAAATAGCTGTCAATAGTCACGCTCATTATTTTTTAATCTTGTGATTTGAGATAAACCTTCCTAACTAAATTGAGGGAAATTAGCAAACAAAAAGCCGTCAGAGACATGCTGACAATAGTAACGTAACCAAATTGTAAAACAAACCGCTGAGAACAAGACACCGAATAGCCGACAGTCGAACAGCTCAAACCGCTGCTAATCAAACCCAACTGCAAAAGATAGTGATAAAAGGCAATCAGTCCGCCAACCAACGACAGACTTAGACTGTACTTAATAATCTGGTTATCTTTTTTAATCCAGGCGACCAGCAAAAGCAAACTTTGGGGGTACATAAAAATTCGCTGAAACCAACAAAGCTTACACGGATCATAGCCGGCAATTTCTGAATAAAAAAGACTCCCCCCAGTAGCCAAGGTCGCCACTAAAAATGCTCCCCAAAAATAATTCTGGCCAACCAATTTAACCGTCATTTTTACCACTTGGCTGTTAGCGATTTTTTTACTAATCAACGATAAAATAAACAACAAAATAACTAACAATAAAAAGATGTCAGCTAAAACCGTTAAAATTGCTAATAATTGATTAACAAAAGCAACCATAATTATTGTTGAGGAATTTGACAACCGGCTTGATCAGCTAACTGCTGTAATGACAATGCTCCGGTTTGTCTAGTGCCATCAGCAAAAGCCCAGGTCGGATAAGCGGTAATATTATTGTCAACGCAAACCTTAGTTTGACTTTGACCATCTGGAGTTGAACATTCAACATAAGGCAACAGTTTTTCTGAATTACCAAAAAGTCTTTTTTCATCCTGACAATGACTACACCAAAAAGCGCCATAAAATACCGCTCCTTTATCTTTAAGGCAGGTGGCAAACTCATCAAGTTGACCGGGCTGATTGGTTTTATTGGCATAAGCATAAATTGCATACACCACTACTATTACTACTAAAATTGCCAACAAAGCAATGATCAGCGGCTTGGAATTATTTTTTGTTTCAGACATATTTTTTTTAAACGAAATCCGCCACCCTCAAATTAAGAATGGCGGATTGATTAATCAATCGAAAAATTAACTTTTAAGCAGCGAGTCGATTACCGCCTTTACGCTCGCATATGGCAACGCGCCTGGGATACTTTTATCATTAATAAAACTGTTGGGTGTCCCCTGAACGCCAGCCGCTAAACCGTCCTGATAATCAGCCTCAACCACATCTTTAAATTGGCGATCGTCTATACATTTAGTGATTTTTGCTTTATTGGCTCCCAACTTTACCGCTTCATTAATATACAGATCGCGAGTTAAGCTGGTTTGATTATTATATAAAACGTCCAAAAAAGCAAAGAATTTAGCGTCGCCAAGTTGGTCGGCTACACATTCACTGGCCTCAGCCGCTGGCCGGGCGTTTGGATGCAATGAATCAAGAGGAAAATGTTTATAAACCAATCGAACTTGATTAGGATAATCCTTCAACACCTGAGAAACTACTGGATGAAACTGCCGACAATAAGGACATTGGATATCGGAAAACTCAATAAAAGTAATTGGTGCATCTTTCGGACCTATTGAATGATCATCCGGTTTAACTGTAGGTGGATTAGCCGCTACTTGAGCCGCTGGCGGATTAGTATTAACGTTAGTATTAACGTTAGCCGCAGCATTAACATTAGTTTTGGCTTGAGCTGTTCCTAAATCACCCTGCTTAGCATAAAGGCCGAGCATGACGAAAAAACCAATCGCACAAAGTAAAACAATTCCGCTGATAAACCCCAACCAAAAAGAGGTTTTGGAATTAATTACTTCAAAAAAATTTTTTTCTCCCATATTTTATTTGGTCCTTTAAATTAACGGACTCTTTTTTTTAAGTTAAGTCCATTATTAATTAATAATGTATTAGATATTTTAACAATTAGCTTAGCTACCTGTCAAATTATAACTTTCCATTTTTAATATTATTCCGAATTTCGGCCATCAAAGTCAAATAAAAATTCAGATTATTCAATGTGGCCAACCGCATACCTAAAGTTTCATTAGTTTTAAAAAGATGATGCAAATAAGCTTTCGAATAACTTTTCAAATTGGAATTATTAATCGACGAAAGATCTTTAGCAAATTTAGCGTTGTTGATATTAATAGTTCGATAAAAGACTTGAGATTTGAGATTTGAGATTTGAGATTTCCAAATATACAGCCGGCCATGCCTAGCTTCTCGGGTAGGAATCACGCAATCAAACATATCGACTCCGCCTTTAACTGCTTCGACAATTTCTTCCGGTCGACCCAAGCCCATCAAATATCTTGGCTTATCAGCTGGCAATTCTGGAATCGTCCAGTTCAAAACTTCTTTCATTTTTTCTCTTGGCTCCCCAACCGCTACTCCTCCGATCGCATAACCATCAAATCCAATAGCGGTCAATTGCTTAGCTGACTTAATACGCAAATCTTTAAAAGTACTGCCTTGAACAATGGCAAATAATAATTGGCTATTTGGTTTTTTTTGATGTTCTTTTTTACAAAGCGCCGCCCATTTAGTTGTTAGCTCTAAACTCTCATCGGCATATTTTTCGGTAACTGGATATGGCGGGCATTCATCAAGCACCATCATAATATCTGAACCAATCGCTTTTTGGATTTGAATCGCTTTTTGCGGAGTTAAATAATATTTCTGGCCATTTTGCGGATCAGAAAAATAAACGCCCTGAGGAGTAATTTTACGATGCTTGGCCAAAGAAAAAACTTGGAATCCACCCGAATCGGTTAAAATCGGGGCCGACCAGCGCATAAACTGATGCAAGCCGCCGTATTTTTTCATTAAAGCCACGCCAGGTCGCAACAACAAATGATAAGTATTAGATAAAATGATTTCTGCCTTTAAATCTTTAATTTCTTCAACCGTCAGATTTTTCACCGCACCACGAGTGGCAATCGGCATAAAAAATGGCGCATTAATTATCCCATGAGCCGTTTTTAATTTCGACAAACGAGCTTGGCTTAATTTTGATTTTTTTAAAATTTTAAAATGATTAGCCATAAATTATTTATTTTTTTCGTTGCTGCGGCTAGCAATTTGCTCCCGCCATAAAGCGGCATACAAACCGGATTGGCCGACCAACTGATCGTGGTTGCCCTGTTCAACAATCTTGCCTTTTTCTAAAACGTAAATCGTTCCCGCATGGTCAATAGTTGAAAGCCGATGAGCCACCAAAATACTAATTAATTCCGGTCGTAATTTTTCAATCTCTCTAATTGTTTCAGTAATCGCTTTTTCAGTCAAGGAGTCCAGGCTGCTGGTGGCTTCATCAAAAATAATAATTTCTGGCTCGCGTAATAAAGCTCGGGCGATAGCTAGACGTTGTTTTTCCCCACCGGAAAGCTTAAGTCCGCTCTCCCCAATTTTAGTATCCAAACCTTGATTGCTGCGTTGTAAAATTTGATCAGCCGCCGCTAAATGCAAAACTTCCAAACATTGTTGGTCGGTAGCGTCAGGCTTAACAAACAAAAGATTTTCCCGAATAGTACCAGAAAAAAGTTGGGTGTCTTGAGCTACAATGCCAATTTTTTGACGTAAAAATTCATAATCAATTGTTTTACTGTCATGCCCATTAAACAAAATCCGACCATTAGTTGGCTTATACAAACCGACCAACAGTTTAATTAGAGTTGACTTACCCGCACCCGATGGCCCGACAAAAGCAATCGTTTGACCGGCTTTAATCTCTAAATTGATATTTTCAACCGATTTGTGTTCAGCCGTGCGGTAAACAAAATCAACGGCTTCAAATTTAATTGAATCAATTTTGTTAATTGTAACCGGATTGTCTGGTTTTGGTTCCGGCTTTTGCGCTAAAATATTTTCCAATTGTTCATTGGCCGCTCGGGCATCTTGATACTGAGTCACTACCGTTCCTAATTCCCAAAGCGGTCCAAAGATAAAAAATGAATAAATAAAAAGCGTAAAAAATTGACCAATACTAATTAATCCTTTGAAAATCAACCAGAGCAAGAGTAGCATAATTAGCGAGCGAATAAAATTAATCACCGTGCCTTGAATAAAACTTAACGCCCGAACCAATTTCACTTTCTGCAATTCCAAAGTCAAAATATATTCATTAACATTATTTAATCTAACCACCTCTTGATCTTCCAAGCCTAAGCTTTTTACCAACTCAACGTTGCGCAAAGTTTCGGTGGTTGAACCAGCCAGATCAGCCTGCTCTTTTACAATTTGCCGCTGTTTAATTTTAATTTTCTTGCTCAAAAAATATACCAACGAACCAATGATTGGAAATAAAGAAAGATAAGCCGCTCCAATTGACCAATGAACAGTAAAAGCATAGCCAACCACCACCAACAGACCAACTACTGACAAAAATAAAACATTAATCACGCTAGTAATTAACGCTTGATTATCGGTTTTAGCTTTCTCTAATTTTTGTAGCAATTCGCCCGAGCGTTGATCTTCAAATAAATTAAATGGCAATGAAAAAGAATGGGCCACGCTGTCAGCATACATTTTTGCACCCACTCTTTGGGTGATGACATTAACTTTATAATCCTGAAAAGCTTTAGCGGTTCGAGAAATAAAAGCCAAACCAATATAAGCAACCAACAGCAAAACCACACCCAAAAGAAATTGACTGGCGGAAAGTTCATTAGCCTTGCTGGCATATTGGTCAATTAATAACCGAATAATTTGCGGGTCGGCTAATGAAAAAACCTGGTTAATGGTTGCCAGGACTAACGCGGAAATTAAAGTTTTTTTATATTTTTTTACGTATTGCCAAAGGAGTCTCATGGCTCTCTAGAGTTAAAATTTAAAATTAATGTCTAATGTCAAACCAAATCATAAATCATAATTTCTAAATCCTAAAGAAAACCAAATATCAAAATCTAGAAAATAACTCTTTAATCCAGTAACTA
>JAFGGX010000032.1 GCA_016930315.1 Candidatus Buchananbacteria bacterium | reverse complement strand
GTTTAGCCCGGCAATTTCAGCTAGTAGCGCCGTTGTCCAACCCGAGCCCGAACCAATGTCTAATATTTTCTGACCTTCTTGCGGATCAAGCAACTCTAACATAAAAGCCACCGTATACGGCTGAGAATTAGTTTGACCGGCACCGATTGGCAGCGGCGTGTTAACCAAATGTTGGTCGACGACTTCAGGCGGTAAAAAATCCCAGCGCTTGATCCGTTCAAAAGCCCGAATAATCTGTGGGCTTCTTAAATCATTATTTTGAATAAATTGTTCAATTAATTTATCCATCTTACTTAATTAAAATTAAAGCTAAAATCACAAAACCTAAAACCAAACGATAAACAACAAAAACATTAAATGAATGCGACTGCAAGAACTTTAAGAAATATTTGATTACGAAATAACCAGTGATAAAAGAAGAAATAAAACCAAAAAATAAAACCCACCACTCAGCTGAAGTTAAACTTTGCTGGTCGGTTAAATCAATCAACTTCTTTAATCCAGCGCCAAAAATAATCGGCATCGAAAGTAAAAACGAAAATTTTGCCGCTGCTTCGCGTTTCATTTTCTGGCTTAAACCTGCTATAATGGTAATGGCGGAACGAGAAACGCCAGGGATTAAAGCCAAGGCTTGGGCTAAGCCAATAATAATAGCTGAACCTAATTTAATTTCGTTTAACTGTTTGATTTTTTCAAAATACTTATCAGCGACAAATAAAAGCAACCCGGCCAAAATCAAAGTGATAGCAATTAGCATCGGCGAACGAAAAATGGTTTCAATATCGTTTTCAAACAAATAACCAAAAATCGCTCCAGGGATAGTAGCAATCAAAATGTACCAAGCCACGCGTTGGTTAATATCATTTTGCCAATTCCAGTGCGCGAAACTGCTAAAAAAAACTTTAAGATAAACCACTACTTCTTTGCGGAAATAAAGCAGCAAGGCAAAAAGAGTACCCCAGTGCAAAATCGCATCAAAGCCTAGATTGTCGACAAAATTAAAACCCAGCCAGTCGTGCAATAAAATCAAATGGCCAGAGCTAGAAACCGGCAGAAACTCAGTTAGACCCTGAACGACGCCGGCAATTATAGAATATAAATAGTTCATAAAAACAATTAAGAATCAGGAACTAGGAACTAAGCTAAAAATTCTTACTTCTTAATTCTTACTTCTTAATTCCGATTCTATGAATTATGCTTATCTAATTATCCCCTTAATTGTAGCAATATCCAGCCAAGCAATCAAATTAGCAACCGATGGTGTTAAGGGCAATTTTGACATAAAAAATCTTTTTATTACCTACGGCGGCATGCCCTCGACCCATTCAGCTCTAACTGCCTCTATTACCACGCTTCTGGGCTTAAAAATAGGCTTTGCCAGCCCAATTTTTGCCGTTAGCTTGGTTTTTACCTTAATTGTGATGCGTGATGCCGTAACGTTTAGAAAAATCCTAGGCGAGCAAATTAATCGCCAACTCGGCCACACTGGCCCGCAAGTTTTGGCCGGCGCCGCTTGGGGAATTATTATCACCTATCTATTAACATTAATCTAAATTAAATTAAAAAAACAGGCTTGATTTTTCAAAGCTTGTTTTTTTATTTTTGACAATGTGGGCAAAAATGAGTACCGCGACCATTCAGTCTAATTTTTTTTAATGGTTTGCCGCAAACTTTACAATTGTTGCGATGCTGACCGTAGACTTTAAGATACTTAGAATAACCGCCGGGCTGACCATCGTGCTGAACGTAAATTGTATCAGTTGAAGTGCCTTTATGCTTAATCGCTAAAGTTAAAATCCGTTTAATATTTGAATGGAGTTTTTTTATTTCTTCGGACTTTAAAGTCTTAATTTGCCTAGTTGGCTGAATTTTAGAAGCAAACAAAGATTCGTCAGCATAGATGTTACCAATCCCGGATAATAAATTCTGATCCATTAAAGTCTGCTTAACGTTGCGGTTTGGATATTTTTGCAAAACTCTTTCGAAATTAAGTAGAGTAAATTCTTTGTCAAATGGTTCAATGCCAGTTTTGCCAATCATTTCATTGAGCTGGTTTTGACTGACTAATTTGACCCAGCCAAATTTACGCATGTCGTTAAAAAATAATTTTGAACCGTCAGTAAATTCAAAGACATAATGAGTAAATTTGTTTGGCAAATTATCCACCCCGCCCGGCTGCGGATGGCCACCAGCGATGGTTTTTAGTTTCAAGTTTTTAGTTTTGAATCTGAGAATTAACTGGCCGGTGAGTTTAAGATGAATCAAAATATAATTATAATCATCTAGCTGAAAAATTAAAATCTTGGCTCGCCTGGAAACTTGGTTAATTTTTTTACCTTCAATTTTATTTTTGACAATTCTAAAACTAGGCTCAACTTTCTTTGGCCAATTTGTCCAAAAACTTTTAATTTTTTTATGGGCTAAATTTTGATTTAAACCACGTCTAATAGTTTCGACCTCGGGGAGTTCTGGCATAAATTTTATTCAAAGTCAAAAAAATCCTTACCGGTTTTATAGCTCTCAACCGCCCACGGCACAATTATAAATAATGGCTCTGGCAAATTATCAATATCATACCAACCCCAACCTTCACATTTTTCCGGCTCTAAAATCTGCGGTTCGCCACTTTTCCAATCAGCAACTAGATTGACATGAACATAATGTTTAGGTGCGTAATTTTTAAAATTGGCAAAAAACTGAAATTTCAAATTTTCTACCTGCGCCCCGCACTCTTCGGCAATTTCGCGCAAAGCACAATCAGTAACTGACTCCATATATTCTAAATGACCGCCAGGGAATGCATATTCCCCTGCTCCATGGGAACCTTTTCTTTTACCAAGTAAAATTTTGCCGTCTTTAAAAATCATGATTCCGACGCCGGTTTTTGGTCTTAAATTTTCTGGTTGATTTATCATAAATTATTCAACTGAATGACCAAAATCTTCATCTTCGGTGTCGGCTTCGGCCTCTTCTTTAGTTTTGTGAACTCTACCTTCGATGTGATTTGGAGGACAATAAATAGTATAAATCTTCAACGGCTCGCTACCGGTATTAACAAAATTATGTTCGGTACCTGGAGTAACCACGACCACATCACCGGCTTTAACTTCTGACTCTTCACCATCCAAAATAGCTTTACCAACTCCGCTCAAAAAAAACAAAACCTGCTCGACGTGATTGTGGGTTTCCTGACCAATATCTTCACCTGACTTGATTGACATAACCACCAACTGGCTTTTTGACCCAGTAAATAATACTTGGCGAAAATACTCGTTCTGTTGAGTTTTATCGATAATATTTTCTTGGTAACTCATAAATTTATTACTTATGATTTAATTAATATCATTAGTTTCCCAAATTTTGTGTTCAATCATTTGGTCAAAATTTTTAAAGGTGAATTCACCACGAAACTTTTTACCGGCAAAAAAATAATTATACCAAACTCGATCATCATCCCACATTTGATCATACGGAATTTGATCGATCTCAAACCATTGCGGTTTCATTTCTTCGCTTTCTTTAATTTCACCGCTGTAATCAATCACCCGATAAATATGAACTTCGTGCAATTCATCGTTATGCTGAAAATAAAAATTAATTACCCCAAATTTTTCTAAAGAATTAGCTACCAAATTAACCTCCTCTAACAATTCACGCTTAGCGGCTTGTTCAATCGTTTCACCATCAATTACTTTGCCACCAAAACCATTCCAACGCCCCTGGCCTAAACCACGCTTTTTATAACCCAATAAAATCCGCTCACCTTCTCGCAGCAAACAAAGAGTTGAAACCTTTTTAATCATAATTCAGAATTTGAGTGATAAAGTTATAAAGTCTTGCTACTCCATTAACTTTATCAACTGATTGCCTATTTTACTTAGGGGGATTCTTAGCTTTGATAATTTTTTGATATTCTTTAACCCCCTCTAGCCAGCCGCCATTAAAATAATCTTCCGGTTTAAAATCTTTAAGTGAAACCCATTCGAGCTGCTCGTGATTATAACCAAGTTTAATTTCACCACCCAGATGTTTTGCGCGATAACCGATAGCAAAAATTCTTCTTGGCTCTTTTTGACCGGAAGGTAAAACTTCATCTCGTTGATGGCGCATAAAAACTACCGGCTCGCCCAACTCATACTTTACGCCTTCGCCTAATTCTTCTTTCATTTTTCTAGCAATAACTTCTGGGAAGGGTGCATTAAAATCATTTTCTCGCAGCCGCCCACCCGGGATATCCCAATCGCCAAATTTGTCTTTAGTAATCAAAAAATTTCCTTTTCCGTCTTCCAGAAAAACTTTTAGAGCAACAAAATATAAATCTTTATTTTCCATGACAGTTTTTAAACTTTTTTCCGCTGCCGCATGGACATGGTTCGTTGCGGCCGACTTTTTGGCCATTGTAATGAGTGGTGGCGTCATTGACCGGATCGGTTGACTCCCTAGCCTCAACTTGTTGTTGTTGAGCGGTTTTGCCAGCCGTCATTTGCGAAGCAACCCGGGCAATGTCAGACTGGCCCTCGCTCATGGTTTTGGCCGGTGCGCTGAAAGTTAAATTGGCCTCTTGACTAGGCATCTGTATTGAACCGCCAGCCATCTCAGTAGCGGCGCCGATCTTGTACACGCTATAAACAACCTGCCTTTCAATCGCTGCCAATAAATCTTTAAACAAAATAAATGATTCGCGTTTATATTCAACCAACGGATCTCTTTGGCCATAGGCTCTCAAACCCACCCCCCGACGCAAACTGTCAATTGCTTCTAAGTGTTCAACCCAAAGAGTATCAAGACTACGCAATGAAATACCTCTCAAAATTTGTTGCAATGGCAATAAATTACCCACCGCCGTTTCAAATTTATTTTCCAAGTCATTGTAAGCCTCGACTGCTAATTTAAACAGATAACCAATAATTTTGGTACGCGAATCGCGGTCTTTGATTTCATCGTCAGCTTGTTGCTGAATGTCCTCGAGCTTCAAGCGCGTGCCTGCTGGGACTGAAAAAATAGTATTGACCACTTCATAGATTTCTTCGACATTCCAAATTTTTTCGTCTTCATCGCTGGTATGAAAATTAACCACCGATTCAATCTCGTGGCGAACCATTTCCAAAAATATGTCTTTCAAATTTTCCGCTACTAAAATATCTTTTCTTTTCTTGTAAATTGTTTCACGATGGCGATTAATAACATCATCGTATTCAACCACATGTTTTCGAGTGTCAAAGTTAAAACCTTCAATTTTTTTCTGAGCCGTTTCAATTGATTTAGAAATCAACCGATTTTCAATCGGCATGTCATCGGGCACGCGCAAAGTTTCCATCATTTTTTTCATTCGTTCCGAACCAAAAATCCGCATCAAATCGTCATCCATCGAAACATAAAACTGGGTTGAGCCCGGATCGCCTTGCCGGCCAGACCGACCGCGCAGCTGATTATCAATCCGTCGTGATTCATGCCGCTCAGTACCAATCACGTGCAAACCGCCAAGCTCTTTAACTTTTTTTTCTTCCTCGGCGTCATACGGATCGCCACCTAATTTAATATCAACACCACGACCAGCCATGTTGGTAGCTACAGTCACCGCTCCGCTTCGGCCAGCTTGAGCAATCACGCCGGCTTCTTTTTCGTGTTGCTTAGCGTTTAAAAGATTCACTTCGATACCTTCACGAGCAAGCAACTCTGATAAAATTTCATTTTTTTCAATCGAAATTGTACCAACTAAAACTGGCTGACCTTTTTGCTGGCGCTCTTTAATTTCTTTAACCACCGCTTTAAATTTACCTTCTTCATTTTTGTAGATCCGGTCAGCTAAATCTTTTCGAGCCAAAGGTTTGTTGGTTGGGATGACAATCACATCTAGACTATAAATTTTTCTAAACTCTTCTTCTTCGGTAGCGGCGGTTCCGGTCATACCGGCTAATTTTTCAAACATCCGAAAATAATTCTGAAAAGTAATAGTGGCCATGGTCCGCGATTCACGCTGAATTTTTACTCCTTCTTTAGCTTCAATGGCTTGGTGCAAACCTTCACTGTAACGCCGGCCTTCCATCAACCGACCGGTGAATTCATCAACAATAATAATTTCACCGTCTTTAACGACATAATCTTTATCGCGACGAAACAAAGCATAGGCTTTTAAAGCTTCTTCAATATGATGAACATCAACGATACCACGTTCGGTATAAATATTATCTACGCCTAACATCTTTTCCATTCGGACAACACCGGCATCAGTTAAAGTGGCGGCCCGCATTTTTTCGTCAACATTGTAGTCTTCGCCTTCTTTAAGTTGAGAAACCAACCTGGCAAACTGTTGATACTTTTCGGTTGATTCGGTGTCAGGGGCAGAAATAATTAATGGCGTTCTGGCTTCGTCAATTAAAATACTGTCAACTTCATCAACAATGGCGTAATGCAAATCACGCTGAACCATTTGATTTAAATTCTGAGCCATATTGTCGCGCAGATAATCAAAACCAAATTCATTGTTAGTACCGTAAGTAATATCAGCCTGATAAGCGTCTTTACGACTAATTGGTTTTAAATGACGCAGTCGTTCATCTTTATGATTTTCATTGATAAATTCTGGATCATAGACAAAAGCCGCTTCGTGAACAATGACTCCGACGGTTAAACCAAGCGCATGATAAACCGGCGCCATCCAACCACAGTCACGTTGTGACAAATAATCGTTCACCGTAATTAGATGTGCGCCCTTACCGGCTAAAGCGTTTAGATATAATGGCAAAGTAGCCACCAAAGTTTTACCTTCACCAGTTTTCATTTCTGCAATATTACCAAAATGCAAAACAATACCACCAATCAATTGAACGTCGAAATGGCGCATTTTCAAAACTCTTTTAGAGGCCTCTCGGACAGCGGCAAAAGCTTCGGGCAAAAGCTCATCGATATTTTTACCATCAGCAATCTGGGCTTTAAACTCGGCGGTTTGATTTTTTAATTGTTCATCAGAAAAAGCTTCGAATTTTTTTTCGAGTTGATTAATCTGCCCAACTAATGATTCGTGTTTTTTAATAAATCTCTGACTGGGATCACCAAAAACTTTATTAAAAATTGGATCTAGAATTGTAGCCATAGAATAATAAACGATTAACTCTTAATTATTTAAGTATTGTTTAATCAAAATAATATCTTTTTTATCTTTATCGCGATTCATAAATTTTTTCCACTCTAATAAATAACTTAACTTAACAAACGGTAAATCATTAATTATCTCTGCATTATCGATCATTTCATCGATCTTGTCACTTAGATTCACCCGATCTTTCCAAATTTCTATATTACCTATTTTTATTAAATTTTTATTTTCTCCAATAACCTCATGTCGAGCAGACAAATCATTCCAAACTGACGTTCTAACAATCAAATCAATGTCGTGACTTTCTCGAATGCCTCTGACCGCCATTGGCCCACTCCCAAAAATAGCGAAAGTACCGACTGGCAGATTTAATTTTTTGATAACGGAAAAATCGATCATCATAATCAAAACCCAACCAACTGAACTTCCTCATGAAGCTGAATACCAATTTCATTTCTAACGTGCATTTTAATGTCGGACATTAACATAATAACGTGCTCGGCACGGGCGTGATCAACGTTAACAATAAAGGCGCCGTGTTTTTCGGAAACCTGAGCACCACCAATCGTTTTACCTTTCAAATCTAATCGATCGATAATATAACTAACTGGCAATTTATTAAATTTAGTCGCTTCTTTAAACTCTTCTTCACTAATGTCCAAACCTTTCATCACCTTTTCTTTATTGATTGGGGTTTCAATTAAATCAATATTTTTAAAAACACAACCGGCATTGGGATAATTTAATGGCTGGGTTTGCTGGCGGCGATCATTATAAGCCTTCACTTGTTCTTGCTCTTTTTTTAAATCACCTTTTTCCAATTTTAGTTTGGCCGAAATCACTATCCAACCTTTTTGTTTAACAATACTATCACGATAACTAAATTTTAGTTCTTTATTGCTTAACTCTTTAACCTTACCGTCAGCAAAAACTTCAGCCGAAACCAAAATATCACCGATCCCCTTGCCATAAGCACCCGCATTACCACGAACCGCCCCACCGATCGTACCCGGCAAACCGGCCGCCCAAGACCAACCAGTTAAACCAGCCTTTAAAGTCGCCTCAAGCAAATCAACCGCCAAAACACCAGATTCGGCAAAAACATTTGTTCCTTCGATTTTATAATCTTTATTTTCAGCTTTGATCACCAATCCATCATAACCATTGTCAGAAACTAAAATATTACTGCCGCCGCCCAAAATAAAATGGTCGATTTTCAATTCATCAGCCGCTTTTAAAGCCTTAACTAAATCATCGTTGTTTTTAGCGATAAAAAAATATTTTGCCGGACCGCCAATTTTAAACCAGGTATGATCGGCTAAGCTGACGTTTTCTTTAACAGCGCCACCGATTTTATTTTTTAATTCTTGCAAAATATTATCCATAAATTTTACTTATAACTCTTGAACTAATTGATCACGAACCAAATATACATCGCCCGCACCCATCGTGACTAAAACCGAAGTTGCATCCAGCAGTGGTTTGATTTTCTCTAGCGCCTGCTGCAGATTGCCAACATAAGCAACTTGACTATTTTTTTGCCTAACCACCTCAACTAAATCTTGGGCGGTGACTTCCCCCACCCCTTCCCGAGCGGAAGTAAAGATATCGGTGATGAAAACCTGATCAATGCCAGAAAAACTATCGGCAAAATCATCCAACAAAGCCTTAGTGCGCGAAGCCATGTGGGGCTGAAAAAGACAAATGATTTTTTTATTCTGATATTTACTACGAATTGCCTTCAAGATTGCTTTCACTTCACTGGGATGATGGCCATAATCATCAATAAAAATAACGCCATTTTTCTCACTCATTTGACTGCGCCGTTCCGTACCGGAAAAAGTCACCAACGCTTTTCTGATTTCTTCCATTTCAATTCCCACCTTTAAACTCACAATAATGCAAGCTAAAGCGTTTAAAACATTATGATCACCCAATAACTTTAGACTAAATTGATCTAAATCAATTCCTTCTTTAGAAACAACGAAGCTAATTAGCTCGTCTTTTTGTTCGACATTATGGGCTTGCCATAAATTGTCTTGATAAAAACCATAAGTAACCACATTTTTTTTGCCAAGAATAATTTTTTTAATACTCGGCCAATCAGCACAAACTACCGACATTTCAGCGGTTTGTTCCAACAGTTGGCTGAAAACTTTTTCGAGCGCTTCGACATTTTCATAAATATCAACATGCTCCCATTCCAAGCTGGTAACAATTGAAATGTATGATTCTAAATCTAAAAACTTTGGGGTTTTGTCTTCATGGCTGCGAGCGTATTCGTCGGCTTCAACAATAAAATAATCACCCTCATCCCAAGCGGCATTACTGCCTAAATCTGGCACGCTGCCGGTCCCAACCAAAAAACTTGGCTTTAATCCGGCAGATTTAAAAATATGAGTCAATAAGGCAGAGGTAGTGGTTTTGCCGTGAACACCGGTCACAGCGATGGTTTTTTTCTCTAAACTCAAAGTGCCACGCAATTCTGAATCGGTAATAATTTTGATCTCTTTATTTTTTGCGGCCACAACTTCAACATGATCAACCCCCCAAGAAGTCCCAACCACTACCAAATCCGGCTGCCAATCTAAATTGCTAGCGGCAAAATCACTAAAAAATTCAATCCCCGCACCTTCCAAAACTTTGTCGGTAATAAATTTTTTAGGCACATCTGAACCTTTAACTTCCAAACCTTTCTGCTTACAAATCACTGCTAAGCCAGACATCGCTACACCTTTAATGCCAATAAAGTGGACTTTTTTGATTGTCTTTAAATCAATAAACATAACAAATAAAAATTCTAATTATCAATTTTGAATGAAATTTTAATAATATAAATTTAAAAAATTAAAAATTCACTCAAAATTATTATTTCAAAATTCTAAATTCTATAATCCCAGATCTTTTTTAATATCAAGCAATGCTTCCAAGGTGGCTTTCCGCCCCTGCTTAATGCAATAATCAACCATTTTTACCGACCAACGTTTAACGCCAATTAATTCTGGATGAATCAAATAATCATATTTATAACCATCGTGATAAAATTTATGAATTTGCGAACTGGAAAGATGAACGGCTCTAGCGATCAAAGAAAAAAGATGCAAATTAGTTTTTGGTAAATACTTATCAAGATTAATTAATGTTTGACGTTTTTTTAACTTTTTAATATTTGATAAGGTGCGAGTGTAAATATTTGGCGGCTGAGAAACATCAACAGCAATTACATATTCAGCACCATTTTCGTAAAGCGCTTCCGAAGGAATTAAATTAAAATTTCCGCCATCAACCAAAATCTGACCGTCTCTTTTCATCGGTGTAAACACGCCAGGCACAGCCGTGGCTGCCCTAATGGCAAAACTAACCTCCCCGCTGTCGAGCCAAACTTGCTGCATCGTACTTAAATTAGTAGCAGCAATAATTAATTTTTTATCTAGTTGATCAAAAGTTTTATTGCCGACAAATTCTTCAAAGAATTTTTTATTGCGTTCCCCTTTTAAAAACCCTTCTCTAGGTATTGCCGGTTCAAAAATCACATCAAAATAATCTTTTCGACTACCTTCAAGCAATCGTTTTTTTAAATGCGGCAAAGTGCCAGCCGCATAAGCGCCAGCCACGGCTGAACCGGAACTACAACCAGCCACCAAATCAATCGGTATATTATTTTCTTCCAAAACTTCAATCACCCCGATCTGAGCAGTGCCACGAATAAAGCCACCACCCAAAGCTAATCCAATTTTTTTATTATTGTCTGTGGTCATATCATTGAAAGGATAATTTCGGTCATCTTCTGAGTTGCCCCAGGCGGAATAACTGAATTTATATTTTGGCTCAAATATTTTAATTGAGCCGGGTTACTAATTAATTCTTTAATTGATTGAATAAAGCCTTCAGGATTCAACGATGATTCTTCGGCTAAAATAATGGCGTTTTGTTTTAAAAATTCTGAAGCATTGTCTTCCTGGTGATTATTAGCAATTGGTATCACCACCGCCGGCTTAGCCAAAGCTGACAATTCCGTCAAAACTGACATCCCAGCCCGACTGACCACTAAATCGCTCATTGCATAGGCATCTTTCATTTCCTCGGTTAAAAATTCGAATGGATGATAACGGCTAGCACTTGGGACATCAGACATCCGGCCGCCAGTCAAATGAATCACCTGGCAAAACTTAGTTAATTCCGGCAAAGCCGAAACGATTAGTTTATTAATTACTTCCGAGCCAGTCCCGCCACCAATCACCAACAAGGTAGGCAGATTATTTTCTAAACCAAAATTTTGGATTGCTCGATTTTTATCGCCAGCCAAAATATCTGAACGGACCGGATTGCCAATCCAGATGGTTTTTTTGACAAAAAAATCTTTAATCGATTTTTCAAATGTAACCGTAATTTTAGTGGCAAAACGGGCCATTAATAAATTGGCCAATCCGGGTCGAACATCTTGCTGATGAATCAAAACTTTAACCCGAAATATTTTAGCGGCCCAAACCAAGGGTACGGCCACAAAACCGCCAGCCGAAACAATAACATCGGGTTTAAAACTTAAAATAAAAAAAACTGACTGACAAAACCCTAAAAAAATAAAAACCGGATCAATAAAATTCCTAAAACTAAAATAACGGCGAAATTTACCGGCAAAAATTTTTTTCAACGGAATGTTATAGGCAGAAATCAACTTAATTTCTTTACCTTTTCTGGTTGACAGCCACAAAAACTGAGTTTCTGGCTTAAGGGCTTTGATTTCTTCAAAAACAGCCACCAACGGGCTAACCGAACCAATGGTTCCACCACCGGATAGAATAATTCTCATAGATATAAAATAACAGATTTTTCCTTAAAAATCAAGGTAAAAATAGCAGGCCGACTAAATAAGCTAAACTTGACAATATCATAGATATATGATATACTACTATGATTGTTCTTTTTAGTGCTGATTCGGCACGTACAAATCCAAACTCCCTTTCTGGAGATAAGCCCATGTTACAATTCTGTTCTGAACACTTCCAGGTCATCTGGACTCTCGCCGTGATAGCGTGCGTCGTGTTCGGTGCGATATTCTCGTACCTAGACAAAACCTTCTGGCCGTCAGAAAACGACGGTCTGAGCTGGATGGGTCATTCTGGCATGGTAATGAATATGTTGGTCATACCAATAGTCGCATGGATCATCGGTGGCTATATCCAACTGGACTGGAAATTGTTTATGTCCCTGGCTGTGGGAAGTGGGGTATCAGGCCGCATGCATATGTGGTATGCAAATACTCACCCAAAACCAAACGCCCCGGGATGGCGTGGAGTTCACGTCAGGTATCCTTGCAAAATCACCCTGAGCGGTTGGGCACATTCCGGCCTCATGACGATGATGATCGCCAGTCTAATCTACTTCTACACCTCGGTTAACCCAAAGGTCATCCTGGAATGGCATAAATGGGTAGTGGCGGTGTTGATAGGATTGGACCTAAGCGTTGGTACCATTGGTCCAAGCCTCTATTTCACAAAAGAGGCACGCAACTGGCCAATGATAGCCATCCAAGCCATCGCCATTCCGGCCATCCTGATCCTTTTGACAATCATCCGATTCTAACTCGGTCCTCCTGCGGACCGAGACAGATCAAAACTAAACGAGCCGGCGACAATGCTAACGCAAAGTTGCCGGCTCTTTCCTTTTATATATTGACAAAACAGTTGAAATACTATTTAATACCAAATTAACCTGCGCAGGTTAATAACTGCTTGGCCAAACGGCTGTCCGAAAGGAAACCTGATTATGAAGACTCTCAAGCCGAACTACCTGGCAATCGTGCTAGGAATTTTGTCCATTGTCACCACCGCCATGGCGGCGTCCGACCTTGTCGTTTTGGAGGTTAAGAATGACCAGGTCACTTCGACGCAGACAATCCGTAGCGTAGAGGTCACCCACTCCGACGGGCTGTTCGGATATTCAATCGAACTGAACAACGGCCGAGTGATCAAGATGGGCTCTGTCGTCACGCCAACCGAACCGAAAGACTACCAAATCAAGTACGTCGCGTTTTACCAGCCGTACCCTGACTCTCCCACCTACTGTGCCGTTCTTGCCCAGTGTGGAGGTGAAGTGTGGTCATACACGCATCGTACCAATCGGAACAACGGGCAACCAATTCACTCCTACCATGCCTCAGGCAAGCTCGGCACGCCCAAGATGCTCGCTGGAGACATGGTCTATTGGCCAATCGGCACGGAAGCCGGAATTTCTTACAGCCGTGGCTCTGAAATCATGAGATATGGAGAGGGAGATCTCGCCGCGGCCATCAACCTGAAGGAATAACAAAAGGAGGGACACGAAATTACAAGGGCCGACGACTACGCGCAAAGCGAGTCGTCGGCCCTCTTCTCTTTTATAAATTGATTATCTAGGAAGCATCACGAGAAATATTTGCCAATATTCCAGCCGCAGCTAACGAGCTCATCAAAGCTGTTCCACCATAACTAATAAATGGCAAAGGAATTCCAGTTAAAGGTAAGATTCCTAACATCGCACCAATATTAAAAAAGGCCTGCAAGGTAAACCAACTGACAATCCCTACTACCACTAACCGAGCAAAATCGTCATTGGTTTCTTTGGCAATTTTTAAACCTCGCAATAGCAAAACAATGAATGCCACAATCAGAATAGCGGCAAAAATAAAGCCAATCTCTTCCACAATCACCGCAAAAATAGAATCGCCCATCACCTCTGGTAGATAAGCAAATTTTTGTCTCGACTGGCCCAGCCCCATTCCAAACCAACCGCCCGAACCAACCGCTAACAAAGCCTGATTAATATGATAACCAATCCCCTGCGGATCCAAGTTAGGATTAATAAAAGTTAATAGCCGCGCGGCTCGATAGGGCGCCGCTGCAATTAAAGCCGAGGCGCCGCCCAAACCCAAAACAAACAAACCAATAATATGACGCCACCGGCCACCGGCCACCACATAAATCATAAATGACAAAGCAACTACCACCGTTAGCGTGCCCAAGTCTGGCTGCAAAACCACCAAGCCACTAATTACTCCCAAAATAATTGCAAACGGTAATAAACCATTCCAAAAATCCTGATTCATTTCATGACTGCGCTGAGAAAACCAGCCAGCCAAAAATAAAACCAATAGCAACTTAACAATTTCGGTTGGTTGCAAAGAAAACCCAGCCACATTAATCCAACTAGTGGCTCGGCCATAACTAGCCCCAATCCCCGGCACAAAAACAATTACCAACAAAAAAATAATTAACCCTAAATACAAAACCAAATGATTTTGTAATTTTTTATAATTAAAATTTAAGAAGAAAAAAAATAAAATAATACCGGGCAACAAGCCATAAAGCAACTGCCGGCGAAACAAATAATAAGTACTGCCAAATTTCCTAAATGATTCAACACTACTAGCTGAAGACAACATCATTAAACCAAAAACTAGAATAAAAAAAATCGTGCCAATTAAAACCAAATCCGGTTTTTTACCATGAGCAGAAAGACTAAAAAAATTCTTAATCTTCTTGGTACGATTAATTTGCCGCCTTTTTTGAGCGTAAATCATTTAATCTGGAATCTAATTTTTAAAACAGATTACCCGCAGCTTTATCAGCCAAAAAAATAATTAAACCAATAACCGAAGTCACTCCGGCAATCACCCAAAATCGCATGACAATTTTTGGCTCGGGCCAGCCGATGGCTTCAAAATGATGATGAATCGGCGAAGAAATAAAAATCTTTCGGCCCAAAACTTTTTTATAAAACATCTGCAATAAAACCGACAAAGTTTCAATCATAAAAACCAAACCAATAATCGGCAACAACAAAACGGCGTTAGTTAACATCGCAATTATGCCCAAAGTCACTCCCAACGACATCGCGCCGGTATCTCCCATAAAAAATCTGGCCGGATTAATATTAAACCACAAAAAGGCGGTTAAAGCACCGACGATCACGCCGCAAAAAGTGGCCAAGTCATACCGGCCTTGAGCAAAAGCAATGGCGCCATAAGAAGCAAAGGCAACTAACAACGTACCGCCAGCCAAACCATCCAGCCCGTCGGTTAAATTAACTGAGTGAGCGGTAGCAATAATTACAAACAAAGCAAATGGAATATACCACCAACCAATGTCAAAATTACCATAAAACGGCACGTGGATAATCGACCAATCTAATTTATAAAAAAACCACCAAGCACCAACAGCGGCAATAATGCCATAAACAATAAACCGATGACGCATTCTCAAACCCCCGCCATTTTTGCCAACTCGCCAAACGTCCATTAAATCATCAAAAAGTCCAACCAAAGCCGAAGCGACCAAAGCGCCTAACGGCAACAATGTTTCTGACCGGGACAAAAAATTAAAGCGGCCAAAATTAGCTGGGAAAAATTTATGCAAAACCCAAAACAGGACAATCAAAAAAAGAGTTGATCCCCAAATTAGAATGCCGCCCATGGTCGGCGTGCCCGCTTTTTTTTGATGCATCTGAGCAAAAACTGGCGCAGTAGAGGCGTCTCGAATCCCCTTACCCAATCGATACTTATACAAAAAGTGAGTTAAAAATGGAGTGAGAATCATCGCTAACAAAAAAGAAGCGGCCGATAAAGCAAAAATTTTAACAATAATAAATTCGTTCATAATCGATAAAGATTTAATAATATAATAGCAATTGAAGCTAAAAGGGCTAAAATCTGAACCAAGATACTTCCACCAACCAAAAAATAAGTCAGCATCTTTTCTTTAAAAAATGAATACAAAGAAATTAAAAAATTTATCACCAAAACAATTGAGGCAAAAATTGGCAAAAAATATAAATCATTTTTTGAACCAAAATTATCAATCCCAAAATAAATATTATAATGCAACGGGATATCCGCTTCGAATTTACCAATTTGAGTCAAAATTAAAATCCAAACCGCCAGATTCAAAATCAAACTAAAGAAAAAAAGGCTGCCAAAAACTTTAAGCCAGGCAACGTAATGGTATTCTTCGGATAAACTTAAACGTGAAAGAAAAAACATATCTACCATTAATAATACTAACTTTTAACCTTTTTAGCAATAATTAGATTAAGCCAAAATTGATTTGATCGTTTTGATAAAATAAACAATTTCTTTGGGAGTGGTATAATAACCAAGACTTAACCTCAAACTGCTACCAATAATTTCGTCAGATAGATTCATCGCCTGCAAAACATGAGATTTTTCCAAAGAACCAGATGAACAAGCCGAACCAACTGATAGGGCAATATCGGCTAAATCTAATTTTATTAACAACTGCTGACTATCTCTGCTCGAAAAACTAATATTTGTGATCCCCGATACTTTATTTTTTTGACTACCGTTTAAACTAAAATTAATCCCGGATTTTTTCAATCCAGCCAACAACTGCTCTGATATTTTTTTAATTCCAGCGATAGCCTGAGCGTGCTTTTTTTCTAAAATCAAGTCAACGGCTTTAGCTAAGCCAACAACCCCAGCTAAATTTTGAGTACCGGGACGAAAATCAAATTCCTGATGACCACCAAAAAAAATTGGTGACAAGTCAACTCCCGATTTTTTATATAAAACCCCCACTCCTTTGGGTCCATAAATTTTATGGCCGGAAAAAGACAATAAATCAACACCCGACTCCTCGACATCGAGTGAACAATAATAAGCCGCTTGGACAGCGTCGGTATGGAAATAAATTGATTTTAAACCAGACTTTTTTCTTTGATTATTAATATTTTTAATCAACTGGCCAATCTCTTTAATCGGTTGAATTACACCCGTTTCATTATTAACGTACATAATACTAACCAAAACCGTATTGTCTTTTATCGATTGTTCAATTGATTTTAAATCAACCAATCCATCTTGAGAAACGTCAACGTAACTCACCTCCACCCCCCTTTTTTCTAACTGCTGGCAAACTGATAAAACCGAATGATGTTCAATTTTACTGCTAATAATATGATCGCCTTTTTTAACTAAACCTTGAATGGCTAAATTATTACTTTCAGTTGCCCCTGAGGTAAAAATTACTTCTAACGGCTGACAATTTAAAAAGTTAGCGACTCTGACTCGCGACTGATCTAAGGCCGCCAAAGATTTTCGACCAAGCTGGTGGACCGAAGACGGATTGCCAAAACAATCAAAAAAATAAGGCATCATTGCCTTAACAACTTGTTTATCAACCGGTGTGGTAGCGGCGTAATCAAAATAACATTTCATAGCCAAAAAAAATTAAATTTCAACTGGAATAACGTCTGTGACTTCCGGAATCTGATTTTTTAATGTCTGAGCAATGCCCGCGTGCAAAGTAATTGCCGCCATCGGACAACCAACACAAGCTCCTTTGAACTTAATTTTGACAATTCCAGTTTTTTCGTCAACATCAACCAACTCAATATCTCCCCCATCCATTTGGATGTTGGGTCGGATTTGATCAATAATTTTTTTTACCTTTTTTTTCATAAACATCCGAATTATAAGACAAAAAATCGCAAATGTAAAGCTAAAAATTTTAAGCCACAAGACGATAAAACGTGCTTGGGGTTTGGGGCGAGTGCCCGAGCCCAGCCGAGCGCCTGGAGTCGTTAGCGGAAGGCGCGAGGCGGGTAAAAGACACTAAATGATTGATGAGC
>JAFGGX010000031.1 GCA_016930315.1 Candidatus Buchananbacteria bacterium | reverse complement strand
TCTATTTATTATTATATAAAATTAAAAAAAATTGAAAGAAAAAAACAGCTAACAGATAAAACCAAAAAAAATATTTTGATGATTGTCACGCGCAGTGACGAAGAAAGATGGATCTTTTATTACTTAAGCTTAAACATATACAGATCACTTACTAGCCAATTTAATGTTGATCTAATAATTAGAGAAAAATTTAAACCGAAATTGCTTGAAAAAATAGACCTAAGCAAATACGATATTATCTATACTGACCAAGAAAATGGCGAAATTCAAAAAATTTTGGAGCTAAAAAAGATGCCTTTTTTTGGTAGCGGTAGTTTTGGCTCTGACTTGGCTTTCAATAAAATAAAAGCTAAAAAAGTCGCTGATGAAAATTCAATTAAAACTCCTGACTGGCAAATGCCAGGAAATAATCAGACCACGGCAGAAATTAATTTCCCGATAATCAGCAAACAGATCTGCGGTGGTTCTAGTATTGGTATCCAGATTATTAACAACGAAAAAGAATTAAAAAAATATTTAAAAAAACAAAAAAATAAGCGGGAAAATTTTTTTGAAGAATTTCTTAATGGCGATATTTACACAATTTTTCTTTTTGAAAATCAGGATATTAAGATGCCCGCCTTAAAAAAATACATCAGCCAGCCAAGCAACTACAAGAAGAAATATTTTAATCAAAAATATAAGATAACTTATAAAAATTTTCTGCCAGCGGAAAAATTAATTTTTACCGAATCTGAAAAGCTATTTAAACTCTTCCACCTCCGCGATTTGGCTCGGTTCGATTGGGTTGTCTATAAAAATCAACCGTACTTCCTTGAAGTAAATACTATGCCAGGGACCTGGCCAGGCGATTTTTTTGAAAAATCAGCTCAAATAATTGGTCTAAATTATCAAACTATGATTGTCAGTTTATTTACCAAGGCAATCGAAAAAAATAATAATAAATAATTGACCAAAACTAATTTAGATGCTAATCTTTCTAGAATATGCCTAAAAATTTTTGGCGAAATTTAAAAAAACCAATTGTTTGCTTAGCACCCATGGACGGCTACACCGATACCGCCTTTCGACGCATTTGTAAAAAAGTTAATCCAAACATTATCGTTTTTACTGAATTTACTTCGGCTGACGGTATTTTTCATAATGCCAAAAAAGTTAAAGAAAAATTAAATTTTGACCCCAGTGAACAACCAATCATCGCCCAGATATTTGGTAAAGATGAAAAAACTTTTCTAGCGGCCACTAAAGTCTGCGAAGAAATGGGTTTTGCCGGCATTGATTTAAATATGGGCTGTCCGGCTAAAAAAGTCGTTAAATCCGAACACGGTATTGCTCTGCGTAAAAAACCAGACCAAGCTTTTCGCTTAGTTGAAACAGTGGCTCAAAACACCAAACTGCCAGTTTCGGTCAAAACCAGACTGGGCTGGAACGACGCCGGTGACTTAATTGATTTCGGCAAAGGGGTAGAAAATGCCGGCGCCGATCTAATTATTATCCATGGTCGAACTTACACTGTCCCCTACAATTGTGAGGCTAACTTTGAACCGATTTATGAATTAAAAAGAAACATTAAAATTCCAGTAATTGGCAATGGCGGCATCGCATCAATTCAAGATGGCTTAGATAAACTTGATAATTTGGATGGTTTTATGATCGGTCGAGCTAGTTTCGGCAACCCGTGGATTTTTAGCCCGGTAATAAAAAATCTAACCTTTGCACAAAAGCTACCCATAATAAAAGACCACATTAATTATTTGGTTGAATCCAAAGGACAAAACAGAGCTATGTTTGAAATTCGTAAACATTTAGTGGCTTACGTTAAATCATTCCCTGGTGCTTCTGAATTTAGAGCCAGTTTAGTTAGAGTAGAGAATCCTCAACAGGCCTTTGAAATCTTGGAAAAAATTGCTAAAATATAAGTGATTGATAATTTTAAATTTTTATGACCGAGCAAAAAAAAGAATTGGACGAAAGAACCCTCGCGCTGATTTTAACCTTTCAAACTAACGAAGCAACTGAACATTTGGTTTACAAAAAAATTGCCAAATTAGCCAAAAATCAGAAGAATAAGGAAACATTAGAAAAAATTGCTGATGACGAAGATCATCATGCTAAAATTTGGTACACTTACAGCCAAAAAAAAGTTAAGCCGAGAAAATTTTCTTTATTTTTATACCCGTTTTTAGCTAAAGTTTTAGGCATCACCTTTGCCGTTAAATTAATGGAAAAAGGTGAAGAACAAGCCCAACACAATTACCAACGAGTATTAGACGTTTTCCCAGAGACTAAAAAAATATTTGACGATGAAAATCGCCACGAACATGAACTAATCGAAATTATTGATGAAGAAAAACTCAACTACCTCGGTTCAATCGTTCTGGGCTTAAACGATGCGTTAGTAGAATTAACTGGGGCATTGGCTGGTTTAAGCTTTGCCCTCCAACAAACTAAATTGATTGCCTTAGCTGGTTTAATCACTGGTATCGCTGCTGCAATGTCAATGGCCGGTTCAGAATACCTATCCAAAAAAACCGAAAAAGATCCAAAAGCTTTAAGGGCATCGGTTTACACTGGTTTAACTTACCTAGCAACCGTCTTACTATTAGTTTCGCCTTACTTAATATTTAACAGCTACAAAACTGCCCTTACCGTTACTTTAGCCATCGGGATTGTGATTATTTTTTGTTTTACTTTTTTCTCAGCTACCGTTCAGGATCAGTCGTTCAAAAAGAAATTTTTTGAAATGACTGCAATCAGCTTAGGGGTCGCCGCAATCTCATTTTTGATTAGTATCGTTTTAAAACAATTTTTAGGAGTTGACGTTTAATCTTACACGCCTCACCACAAACTAACAAAAGTCGGGCACTAAAGTGCCCGACTTTTAAATTTAATTTTATTAGCATAACTACCAAACGATTATTTTTTTCAGCAGCCAAAAATAAAGACTAAAAATTGGATTAACGACGTATTTTAGAATTGGATTTCCAAAGTCATGAAATTCAACTCGACCAACAAACCTTGTGAGCATTTCACGGTCGGTAATTTTACATTTTTTTCGAATTTGTTTTCTCGTCTTAAATAATTTAATCCAACTGCTGGGCTGGAAAAAATACCAATAAACTTTCAAATTTTGCCAAGCCCAACCGGAAAATAATGAATAAATAAACATTGCCAAGCCCATCAATACACAGGCTGGCAATATCAAAATAATTGTTCCAATTTTATAATTTTGCAAAATCATCAATCGACGATTTCTTTCCATATAATAATATTTCTGCTGATTCCGAGAAAATTCGTACTTATGATAAACCACTGACTCGGGTGATAACATCACCTTATAACCGCCCAGCCATAGCCGCCAACCTAAATCGGTATCTTCGTGGTACATAAAAAATTCATCGTTAAAAAACCCAACGCCTTTTAACGCCGACACCTTAATTAGCACCGAAGCGCCCGAAGGATAAGTAATTTCTTTTGGTATCATTGGGTAATCCGGCTGCTTATAACCACCGGCAAAAGCCAAGCCTAAAAAATGAATTTCATTACCAATACTGTTGATTAATCCTTGATCATGATAAAGTAAAAGTTTTGATTGAACTGCGCCAATTTTTTGGTTGCTTTCGGCCAGTTTAACCACCTGATCCAAAAAACCTGGGGTTACTGCCGTATCTGGATTTAATAAATAAACATAATCAAAATTATTTTGAATGGCATATTTAAAACCAAAATTATTACCGCCGACAAATCCAAGATTGGCTTGACTTTCAAACAATTCAATCTCGCTGAAATTTTTTTTGATTATTTCAACTGAATTATCCGTCGAACGATTGTCTACAACTAAAATCCTAAAATCATCTTTTGGATAAACGATATTTTCTAACGAAGATAAACAATCTCCGATATAATCGGAGCTATTGTAGCTAACAATAATAATTAAAACCTTTTTACTCATTTGATTTATCTTCTTTTTCGATTGTTAATCCCCTCACAATTTTAACTAAATCCCGATTAATTTTTTCTAATCTGACTAAAATTTTAAAGATAATAAAAAATAAAACCAAAACCGATAAATAAACCAACAAATCTGCGCCCCGACTCACCCCCACCCATTTAGCCAACAGGTCAGTTTTTTGCGGCAATAAAATTGTAATTGCCACGATCAACCAAAAAATCAACCATAAAAAAAATTCTCGGCCGGTGATGTCTTGAGCTCGATAACGTAAAAAAATCCGAGTTAAAACAAAAATTATAAAAATAACTAGCAAGAATTGAATTACCATTTTTGTATTCGACTAAAAAATAAATCCCAAAAAATTTTAAATAGATTGGTTAACTTTTGACCTTTTTGTAAAGAATATTGGCTATAATGTACAGTTACCGCCACTTCTAAATATTTTAACTGATTTTTTTTAATTTGTTCTAAAATCTCTGAAGCGTGAGCCATCCGATTTTGTTTGATATCTAACAACATAGCCGCTTGGCGACTAAATGCCTTAAAACCATTATGAGTATCAGTTACCGCCAACCCAGTATAAAATTTAGTTACCCAGACTGCCAATGACAAAATCAAACGACGACCGAGTGGTACTTTTTTATCGGGATGCAAAAAGCGAGAGCCTAAAACCACCTGAGCCTGATTATTTATAATCGGCGCAATAACCAAAGGAATTTCAGCTGCTACAAATTGACCATCAGCATCAAAAGTAATAATCACATCAGCGCCATGGTTTAAGGCATATTTAATGCCGGTTTGAAGAGCCGCACCCTGACCGCAATTAACAATATGTTTAAGAACCGTTGCTCCGGCCTGTTTGGCTAATGAGTTGGTTCGGTCGGTTGAACCATCATCAACCACTACCACCGAACTAACAAACTGAGCAACAGACTTTACAACACCACCAATCACCTGCGCCTCATTGTAAGCTGGAATAACCGCAACAATTTTCATTAGCTTTAAACTTTACCACCCGGACTTAAAAAAGTTTTATGGGCTTTAAAATAATCAATTGTTTCCTGCAAACCATCTTCGAGTAAAGTAACGGGAAACCAATCTAATCTTTCTTTAGCTACACTAATATCGGGCAAGCCCAAATAGGTCATAAATAACATCGGTTTATCAAAAGCAACCTTTGATTTAGAATCAGTCATTTTAATAATTTTTTCGGCCACTTCAACAATTTTATGATCGATGTCACTACCAAAATTGATTGGGCCAGATTCACCGCTATTCATCATTTTGATTAAACCATGGACAACATCACTAACATGGCAAAAAGATGAGATAAAATCCTGATCGCCATAAATTACCAAATCCTTATCATCGATGGCATTAAAGACAAAATCTGGCAACATATGACCTTCTTCAATCATCATCCTCGAACCATAGGTTCTAAAAATTCTAGCAATTTTGGTATCAATTTTATAAGCATGAGCATAAGTACTAACTAAAGTTTCTGCAAATCTTTTACCTTCATCATAACAAGCTCTCGGGCCTAACTGATCAACTAAACCCAGATCGCTTTCTTTAAAAAATTCATTTTTTGGATCGCGTGGTCCATAAACAACTGAAGATGAGGTCAATAAAAATTTAGCTTTATACTTAGTGGCTAGATCCAAAGTATTTTTTACACCGGCCGAGTTAGCCAAGGCTGTTTCTATAATTTTACCTTCAAAATTTTTAGGAGAGGTTGGACAAGCTAAATGATAAATTTCTTGAATGCCCTGGAACTGAACTCGAAATTTTTCTAACTCCGGCAAAGATTCAAGATCAATCGGCTCGGTGATATCGTGTCGAATAAATTCAAAATCAGGATTTTGCAACAAATGATCGATATTTTGTTCTCGACCAGAAATAAAATTGTCCAAACAAATAATTTTACTAGTTTTTATTAATTCATCACAAAGATGAGACCCAATAAACCCGGCTCCACCGGTAATTAAAATATTTTTTTTCTCAAAAATTGGCTTCAAAGACATATTTTTTTGTTTAACTAAAAAGCTTAAATCTACTCTATTATACCTACAAAATGAGCCGTTAGCAAGCTGCCCGCCACTAAAAGCTGACCAATGATAGACTATGAAACTTTCTTAAATGTCCACCAACGATTCAGGGTAAAATTCCACAAAGCCACCAAAATACTGGCTAAAAACCAAGAAAAACGATAATCAAAATTTAAATAGTCAGTCAAACCAAAAAGAATAATCGTATTAAAAATTAAAGAAATTGAGACAACCAAAAGATACTTATTGGCCTGAAAAAATATATCCTTACCCCCCTGATCATTTCTAAAAGTCCAAATTTTATTCAAACTAAAATTAAATAATGCCGAAATAATAAAGCCAAAAATTGAAGAAACTAAATACCAAACAGCCAATATTTCGGTTAAAAAAATTAAAACTAAAAAATTAATCAAAGCGGAAGTCGAACCAACGATGCTAAATTTAATCAACTCCTTTACAAGCGGCTGACTAACAATTTTTTGACGTAAGAAATTAAACCAAATCATGACAATTTAAGGATTAACTACTGACAACCGAGCACCGCCGGTATAACTACCACGATAACTTTCGAATTTAAATTTTTCCAAACCATTAAGATCAAAAACTTTGACCAAAGCGGAACCGCCAACATTTTTACCGGTAATAATTTCAGCCACTCCGTCGCTATCCAAATCCCCAACTGCTAAATTAACGCCATTAACAAACGGCGGGTCATAAGCAATAAAAGAACTTAATTTAACCCCAATGTAAGTGAAGGCAGCAACCGTAGCAAAACTTTTGCTTTCAACCCCAACCACAATTTCATCACGACCATCGGCGTTAACATCGCCAACCGCAATATTTAAGCCGCCAGAATATTGTTCGTTGAACGGAAAAAATTGACTAACTACCGAACCATTAGTTCTAAATACTTTAATCTCTGGTTTATCGCCCGGGCCAGTGCCAGTAATTATTTTTGCCTTACCATCACCATCAATGTCACCAACCGCCACATTAACTCCGCCTAAATATTTTTGATCATAAGCTAAAAAGGAAGACAAAACGTGCCCTTGATTATCAAAAATTTTTACTTCCGGTTTACTTCCCTTGCCGGCACCAGTAATTATTTCTGCCTTACCATCACCATTAATATCACCAACCGCTATATTAATCCCGTTGCGTAATTTTGCATCGGCCGCAAAAAATTGTGACAAAACAATACCGTCCACATTAAACACCCGAACATGAGGCCCTCCACCAAAACCAGCACCCGTAATTATTTCTGCTTTACCATCACCGTTAACATCGCCAGCAGCGACATTGATTGGACCCTTAAAATATGGGCTGTAGGCAAAAAATTCTTTAAACAATTTGCCTTTTGAATCTAAAAGCCTGACTTGAGGAAAAGAACCAAAGCCTAAACCCACTACCACATATTTTGATTCTAACCCAGGAATTTTTCTGGCAATAGCCGCGTCAACGGCCGCCGAATAATTTAACAAACCGCTGCCTAATTCATTTTTATAATCTGGATTATAAGAATTAATATTTTTAGCTGTCCCCAAAACAATTGCTTCCAAGTCCGCAACGCTTAATTCTGGTCTAAGAGCCTTAAGGGCGGCAAATACACCACTAACCAACGGGGTAGAAAGTGAAGTGCCAGACCAATAGCCACCATAATAAGCTTCAAAGCCAGAATTTTGGGGCGAATAAAGCTGGGTCGAATAGAAAAGTTCACCCGGCGCAACAATATCGATACAATTCCCATAATTAGAAAAATCAGATTTTTTATAATTACTCGAAACCGAAGCAACTCCAATCACTAAATTTTTTCCATCTACGCCATCATAACAAACCGGATATGATTTAACCAAGCTCAAGTTAAAGCCATTAACTTGAGGGTCGGTATTACCAGCGGCGGCCACCAAAACTACGCCAGCATCATAGGCACGTTGAATAGCATCATGTAAAGTCAAGCTAAAACTGACGCCGAAAAAACTCATGTTAATTACATTGGCTCCATTTTTAACCGCATAATCAATCGCGCGGACCACATCATAAACATCGCCATAACCATCACTGTTTAAAACGCGCAATGGCATAATTTTGCTATTCCAACTAATACCGGTAATACCTTGATTATTATGACTAGCAGCCGCCGCAATACCGGCAACAATTGTCCCGTGACTAACAGCATCCGGATTAGCATTAGGTATAATTTCCGGATTAGGGTTATTATCATTACTAACAAAATCCCAACCGCTAACATCATCAACATAACCATTATGATCATCGTCCAAACTATTACCTTTCTTTTCTTTTCGATTGACCCAAATCTGATTTTCAAGGTCGGGATGATTAATATCAACGCCGGTATCCAAAATTGCAATCACCGACTGACTGTTGATGCTTTCCACTTCTCTGGTTAATAGTTCTTTTGACCAAGCTTGCTTAGCATTAATTAAATTAAAATAATTTTGTTTTTGATAATATGGATCATCCGGAAAGGCAGAAATTTTAAAAGAATAATTTGGCTCAACATAATCAACCAGACCAGCCGGCAATTGATCTAAAAATTCTTGATGGGTAATTTTATCAGTTAATTTAATTTTTTTAACTGATTCGATATTTTTAAATTTGACTAGCCATTCGTTGGTTTTAAAATCTGAATTGGTTTGTTCATTATTGGTGACTGCCGAGGTTGGCAAAAGTAAAAAATTCAACTGAAAAAAACACAGCTGAAAAATCAAAAAAAATTTTAAGACTCTTTTTATTTTCATTATTTATCGACTAATTCACCATTTTTTAAATCGGCTAAAAATTGATTAACTTGGCTAGTCAAAGAGGAATCAAGACCTAGGGCCTGATCGGCTGTTTGTTTAGCTAAATTATTTTGGCCATTTTTAGCATAAATTTCCGCTAATTGAAGATAACGTTGTCCGGTTGGCTCTAAATCCAAAATAGTTGAATATAGTTCAATTATTTTATCATAATTTTTAACTCCAAGATATAGGCCAGCCAACCGATCATAATCGGCTAACCTGATCGGCCAACCGGCTTGTTTTATGGCGATTAACTGTTCATCAACAATTTTTTGATCGCCAAGCGCTACTCCCAAAGTAATCAGCCGCCAATGGGATTCAAGCACCCATGGAGCTAAATCTAAACCTTTCTGATAGTCAGCAACTGCCAGCTGACTACGGCCGGTAATAGCATAACTCAATCCCCTTTCAAAATAGACCTGCGGACGAGTTGGACTCAAAGCAATTGCCTGAGTTAAAATTGGAATCGCTAACTGAGGATATTTGTTATTAATCCGACCCAAACGATTATAAAAAGTACCAAGCCACAAATAAGGGCTGATATTTTTTGATTCCTGACTAATGCTAGCCTTCAATTGTTCAATTGTTAGATCGGCCGCTTTGGAAAGATCAGCTGATACAACATCTGATCGGCTAGATAGACCTAAAGCATATTGATAAAGTTGCTCTCTGGCCTCGAATTTGCCAGTCACCGTCTGGTTGATCAATGAGTTAAATCCAGATAAGGTTGCGTCAATTGATTGCCTGGTTGTTAAAACTAAAAAAAGATCATGATTGGCTTTTAAAGTTTTTAGATCATAACCAAAAATTATTAAAATTGTCGCGATGCAAATTAAAGCGACCGAATAATATTTTTTTTTGTCAAAATTAACATCTGAATCTAAATTAACTGCTGACTCTTGATCGGTTGAAGAATGATAAAGGTAAGCAATAAAACCAAGCAATAGATAAAATAAGATTTCTGAGTTTAAAGTATCAAAAACAAATAAGTTCTGAATTAAATAGGCTGCCAAAAGAGAAACTAACAAAAAACTAGCGTAAAAATGTCTAGTTTTTTTAAAATAAATAATCAAATATTTACAAGCGAAAAAGATAATTAACCCATAAGAAAGTAGACCAAATAAACCAGTTGTAGCAGCGATATCAAAAATCAGATTATGAGCTTTGTCAAACCAAATACGAGAACCAGCGTCTTTATAAATTTGAACTGGGAAGTGTTGATTAAAAATATAATAATAATTTTCTGGTCCAACCCCAATCAAAAATGTATGGAAAGATTCCGTCCACCCCTGCCAACTAGCCTGCCAGGTTAACAATCTTGATTCGGCAGTAACATCATTGATAGAAATGGAAGCTAAACGTGAAAGCTCATTGCTATTTTTGATAAACTCAGAATTTCTTAAAGACACAAGTAAAAACGGGCTAATGATCAATGCTAATAACAAACCAGCACTAATTTTTTTAATTTTAACATTATAAGAAAAAAATAATTGAAAAATTACTAAGATCAACAAACCAATAAAAAATCCGACTACCGCTCCCCTAGTTTGAGTATTAAGAAAAATAAAAAACTCAAAAATAAAAATGATTATTAAAAAACAATACCGTAAATTATATCTTCCTTTTAGATACCAACCAAGGCCAGATAACAATTGCAAAAATACAAATGGTAAAAATAATTGCCAGCTGTAAATTAATTGATTTAAAATCGGTAATTTTAAAAAATTAAAAAATAACCAGTTTGTGCTACTCCACTGCCAAGCTAAAACACTGGCTAACAATAAATAAAAATCAAAGACTAAAAAACTAATGGCTA
>JAFGGX010000030.1 GCA_016930315.1 Candidatus Buchananbacteria bacterium | reverse complement strand
ATTAGATATGATTTTAGCCCATCAATATTTGGGCCAATTGTCTGGTGGCGGAGTGGAAGGTAAAAGTTATGGTGATAAAATTAAAGATTCAATTTTTGGCAATGTCGGTACCATGATTTCTTTTAGGCTCGGAGTTGAAGATGCCGAAGTAATTGCCAAACAGTTTGCGCCTAATGTCAATCAATATGATTTAATGAATATTGAACGCTACAATGCTTATATTAGATTGTTGTTGCAAAATCAACCAACCAAAACTTTTAACATTAAAACTTTTCCACCCATGGCTGGCGATAGTGGTATTGCCGAAGAAATTAAGCAACGCTCACGCAATCGTTACGGAGTTGATCGCCAAACAATTGAAGCCGATATTTTGGAACGTAGTCAATTGGGCGTTAGCAAAGCCGATAATTTAACGCCGCCGCCGGCTTCGAGCCTTTAATTTATGGCTGGTAATTTTTTTATTTTTTGGTTGGTCTTGATTGGATTTTTGGTGGTAATTTTGGGCAGTTTTGCTTTCGCGGGTATTCTAGCCGCACCTTGGGTGCCATTGTGGAAAAAAGATGTTAGGCGAATGTTGGAGTTGGCGGGTGTAAAAGAAGGTGAAACGGTTTTTGATTTAGGGGCAGGGGACGGTCGAATTGTAATTATGGCGGCTAAAGAGTTTGGGGCAAAATCGGTTGGATTTGAAATTGCCTTCTTGCCTTATTTTCTCGCTTATATTAAAATAATACTATCGGGCAAAAAGAAAAATATCAATTTGCGCTTTAAAAATTTTTATCATCAAGATTTTAGCCAGGCGGACGTGATTTGTACTTTTCTTTCACCGCAAGCCATGCTAAAATTAAAACCAAAATTACAAACAGAAACAAAACCCGGCTGTCGAATCATTTCTTACGTTTTTAAAATTCCCGATTGGCAACCAACCAAAATCGATAAACCAAACCAAAATCAAGCCGCTATTTATCTTTATCAACGGTAAATAGACTCAAATAAAAAAACAAAACTAAAATCAAAAAAATGTCGCAAAAAAAGAAACAAAACGATTTTGACATTGAAACTAATCAAACTCAAAACCAAGAGGAGTCTTTAGGTTTAGTCAAAGAAATTCTGGAAAACACTCAAAGCAACATCAAAAGAGCTTTGGAAATGTTAAACGAAAAAAATGTTGATTATAGTAATCTGTTAGCTAGTTTAAAAAATGCCAAAGCAGCTACTCAAGGTTTAACCCAAGACTTAGACGGTAAAGAAAGAATTATCGAAGGGGTGTTTAATGGAGAAAAAATGATTGGTCCAGATGGCGTTGAATATAATGTTCCGGCTAACTACGCGTCAAAATCAAAACTGGTTGAAGGCGATATTTTGAAACTAACCATTGCTGGCAATGGTTCTTTTATTTTTAAACAAATTGGACCAAGTGACCGTAAACAATTAGTTGCTAATTTAGTTAAAGACGAAATGACTGGTGATTGGTATGCGGTTGACGAAAAACATCGGTGGAAATTGCTCACCGCTTCGGTTACTTATTTTCATGGCCAAGCTGGAGATGAGGTGGTGATTTTGGTACCAAAAGACGGCGGCAGTAGCTGGGCGGCAGTAGAAAATGTGATTAAAGTGGTTTGATAACAATTTACAATTGACTTTTGACAATTAACAGCCGAGATGGCTGTTTTTTGGCTGATTTTCTTGACTCAGCAGATATTTTCTTTTAGTATTAAATTAATACTAAAAGGTATACTAGAGACGAAAAACTTGTATGTTTTAGCTTTCTAGTGACCATCAATCTAAGTCAGGAGGTTCACTTCGATGAGTGATCGTGATGATGAAAGACTTGCAGAATCTATTCAGGAACTCCTATTTCACGACTTAATCAGCAGGGAGCACCGTCCACGGCGTTCTACCGGCTCAAGCCATCGCTCAAAGGCGTCTTGTGATCAGCGTCTCCCCGAGGTAAGTTCGAAGAAAGTTTCTGAGCGTGATCGGCACCGGAAAGGTAGGAAAGGATGATTTCGGGTAAACGCCAATTGGGTGCTGACGAGGTTCTTTCTTTTTTGGGCGGCCGCTAATTCACGGATCCGCCCTTTTCTTCTTATAATTGACTTTTGACAATTAACAGCCGAGATGGCTGTTTTTTTGTTTGACTTTTAGATTTTTTTGCCATAAGCTTTAAGGAAGAGGGCACATTTTATAACTCGAAAGGAGTTCTGGCTATGGAAAAAGATGACCAAACGACACTATTCAAGATGATCGGCGGGCAAGGTTTGTCGGAAATCACCACTGGTTTTATGGCGAAATTGCATGTGTTTTTTGCCATCAGTCGAGAAGCATCTGCATTGCTTGCTCTTCTTGGAGAAGGAGGTCGGGCTGAGTGGGCCACTTTCGTCAGGAGCACTGAGTTTTGCACTGACTATCCGTTTCTCGCCGAGCTCTTGAAGTATCTGGATGAATCCGAAAAGAGACTGTCAGAGATCGTCGGCAAGGATTTTGCAATTGTTTGCTTTATGTATCTCGTTAAAGAGCGAGCTCCTTTGCCTAAGTCTCTTGATGAATTGCAGAATCGTAAACGAGGATGATGGAGGGAGGATGATGCTGAAGGAGGCAATCAATTTTGGGCGGCCACTCGTTTGTGGATTCGCCCTTTTCTTTTTGCAGTTGACCATTTACAATTAACAATTGACTTTTGACAGCTGAAGTCAGCTGTTTTTTGATTGTCTATTGTTAATTGTTTGTGATTTTAAATTTGGGCATTGGAATTTCTTTAGGATTTAGATATTATAAATTTAGGATTTTTCTTTTATATCCCATAATTCACGATTCTTGATTCTTAATTCCTAATTCCACCTTGAATAAAGCCAGCTTTTAATGTAATATATTACTGCTTATGTCTTTAGCCTTATATCGAAAATACCGACCGCAAACCTTTGGCGAGATTGTCGGTCAAAATCACATTAAAGTGACTATAGAAAACGAAATTAGTACGGGTAAAATTGCCCACGCTTATTTGTTTTCTGGTCCTCGCGGTTTAGGTAAAACCACTATTGCCCGGTTAATTGCCAAGTCAGTCAATTGTTTAAATCGTAAGGATGGCCAGAGCGAACCCTGTAATAATTGCGAAGCCTGTCAGGAAATTCTTGATAATCGGTCTTTGGATGTAATTGAAATCGACGCCGCGTCGCATACCGGAGTTGACAATGTCAGAGAAAATATTATCGCCAACGCTCGGTTTACTCCGACTAACCGTAAATATAAAGTTTTTATTATCGATGAAGTCCACATGTTGTCGATCTCAGCCTTTAATGCTTTGTTAAAGACCTTAGAAGAACCGCCCAACCATGCTTTATTTATTTTAGCCACCACCGAAATTCACAAAATTCCCCAAACCATTATTTCGCGCTGTCAGCATTTTGATTTTCGAAAAGTGCCAATGGCAGACATTGTTGAGCGGTTGGCGGAAATTACCAAAAAAGAAAAAAAAGAAGTTGATCGGGATGTTTTGGAAAGAATTGCCAGATGGTCGGAAGGGGGAGTGCGTGATGCTGAAAGTTTGTTGGGGCAGTTGTTGTCTTTAAATGGTAAAAAAATCACCGCCGAACAAGCCGAATTAGTTTTACCGGCTTCTCATTTTAATTTAGTTTTTGAATTAATTGCCGATTTGCTGAAAAGCGATGCGGCTAGTGCTTTAGTTTTAGTTAATCAGTTGATTCAAGACGGGGTTGATTTACAAAAGTTTATTGGTGATTTAATTGAAGTTTTACGTAAATTGTTGTTAAGTAAAATTGGCGGCAATTTAGATCAATTCACCGTGGTTTTGTCTGCCGATTGGCAAACTGAACTAAAAAAAATATTGGATTCAGTTGAGGTTGGCAAGTTAATTAAAACTATTGAGTTATTTATTAAAGCCCAAAAAGAAATTAAATCGGCTGAAATTATTCAGTTGCCAATTGAACTGGCGATTGTTGAAAGTTGTGTAGCCGCTGACGATGAAAAAGAAATTAGTAATAAAAACGATGACTCAAGTTCAGGTTCTGGCCAATTGAGCGGTCAACCCTTGACAAAAGAGCCTAAATCTGTAAAAAATGATGATGCTGCACCGGCTTTGGCTGTTAAATCTAAACCAAAAATAGTTGAAGAAAGGCCAGATAAACCGGAAAGAAAAGGAATGAAGTTTGACATCACTTTAGATCAGATTAAAAGTAAGTGGGAAGAGGTTTTGGACCAGCTTAAAATACACAATCAAAGCCTGAGTTCAACTTTAAAACAACACGGTCCAACTGCTGTCAAATCTGATGGAGTGGTTGAAATCAGTTTTAAGTACAAATTTTATCAACAAAGGGTAAACGAAATAAAAAATCGAACCCTGATTGAAAATATTTTAGAACAAGTTTTTAATTTGCCATTGATTGTTCAAACGGTGATTGTTAAACATATTGATGAACAAAAAAAAGTGATTGAAGAAACAGCTGAATCGCCTGGTCAGCAGGGGAATTTGGATAATTTAGTTCAAGCTTTTGGTGGTCAGTTAGTTGAATAATTTTTTAAAGTATTTTAGCTACATACCTGCGGGATCGTCTAATCCCCGTCATCCGACGGGGTAAAGTCCGGACGCCCGACCGTGAATAACCTTAACACTATTTAAATTTTAGTCTTCAAAACTGCGGGATCGTCTAATGGTAGGACGCCTGATTCTGGCTCAGGTAATTGGGGTTCGACTCCCTATCCCGCAGTTTTGAAGATTAGCTATCTAGCTGATTTAATCCTGATTCTGCCTGCCCGCCGAATCCCGTAGTGCGGGAGAAGGCGGAGACTCCCTGCTTGTCGACCGAAACGAAGTGAAGGTGGATCCCGCAGGTATGCAGCTAAGTTATATATTTTTTAATTTTAGCCATTTTTTGGCTTTTTTTATTTTATTTTTGTATTTATGCTTGACAAAAATTTAATAATATGATATAGTATTAATATATCTTCTTGATCGTGTGACCACGTAACGGAAGATAAAGCATCAACCGGAGGTTTTTCATGCACAATATCATCCATTCCCATCGGTTCTACTGATGGGTCGGCGGAGAAATAGGGGGGACGGACTCCGCTGAAAATATTATGCCGTCCCCCCAACCCCACTTAAAAATTTTTAGTGTTAAATTGATGTCCGCGGCAAAACTAACGCCGTGGTTTTTTAATTCGTTATTTTTTTGTTTTGAAAATAGTTAGTTGTTTTGTTATACTTTATACTAATTTAGCTTTTTTAGATTAATAGGCCATGGTTTTAATTATTAGTTTTATCAATACTTTTTTTGTTTTTTTATTAAGTCTTTTTTTTGCTATTTTTTTACCCCTTAATCAGTCTCAGCCAACTAATTTAGCTAAGCCAGCTTTAATTGAAAACAAGGGGATTTATTTAACTGCGTATACGGCCGGCAATCAAGCCAGGATGAATGAACTGGTTGATCTGATTAAAGCAACCGAGCTTAATACGGTTGTTATTGATATAAAAGATTATACTGGCAAAATATTTTTTGCGGCTGATATTCCATTGGCCAGAAAAATTGGTTCCGAAGAAATCCGGCTGCCTGATTTAAAGAATTTGTTAGCTAGCCTAAAAGAGCAGGGGATTTATACTATTGCTCGAATTACGGTTTTTCAAGATCCTTATTTAGCCGAAAGCCGGCCTAACATTGCGTTGAAAGATAAATCCGGTAATATTTGGCGTGATTGGAAAGGTTTGTCTTGGGTTGACCCGACTCAGCAGCTAGTTTGGGATTATAATATTGATTTGGCCCGTCAGGCTGTCGCGGTTGGTTTTGATGAGGTTAATTTTGATTATGTCCGTTTTCCGTCTGACGGCGATATTAAACAAATTGCTTATGCTAATTTAGCCGATGCAAGCTATGAGGGTAAATCGAAAGTCATGGCTGCTTTTTATAAATATATTTATGATCAATTACGCTTCGAACCAATTGTCACCTCGGCTGATTTGTTCGGGATGGTGATGTGGCGTTCTGATGGTTTGAATATTGGCCAGCGTTATCAAGATGCTGCGCCTTATTTTGATTATATTTGTCCGATGGTTTATCCATCGCATTTTCCGGATGGATTTGAGGGCTTTGCCAATCCGGCCGAACATCCATATGAGGTGATTTATCGCAGTTTAGTTAATGGAGAAAAGTTAGTTAGCCAACCAAGGGCAAAACTTAGGCCTTGGCTGCAAGATTTTAATATTGGGGCGGTGTATGATGGATCGATGATCGAATCGCAGAAAAAAGCCACTTATGATGCAGGCGGTTATGGCTAGCTACTTTGGAATGCTGGTAATCGTTATAATAGTGATGGATTAGACTTAAACTAAAATTTGTATTTTTTCTATTTTTGTGCTAATATAAGCCGGTAAACGATAAAATAAAGATTAAAACAAAATCAATCATTTTAGCTTAATTTAGCTCCTTGGAGGGCAGATAGCATTGGTTGGTTTATTTTTTTCTAAAAATATAAATTTAGATAACTAAAATTTAAATATATGAAATTAAAAATAAGAAAAAAAATGTCAATATTTTTTGATGTTATTATTGTTTTTTCTTTATTATTGCCGGGTAATTTTTTTAGTCTTTTGGCAGCTCAGGCAGTCGAAGTTGAAGAGCCAATTACCATTAATGCCTACAGTATTGTTTGTAATGACGAATCTGATTTACCAAATTGGGCTGATGATAGCGCGCTGGGTAAGCCAGCCATTATCACAGCCACAACTGCGGCGGATTATGTCAGTTCTCATTCGAACTGCCACTTAGCTTCTGGTTGGGATTTCCAGTGGGGCTATGATCAGGTTAAACTATTACCGGGTAGCCACATTGGTCCAGCTGATGGTTCGGCTGGTCCAGGCACTGATACCGGCGATGGCTTAGATTATTGGAAAAATTTTCAGAGTAGTACCACTGACACCCAACCAGCAATCGAGGTTATCCCCGCATCAGAATTTGGACCCAGCGGTTGGATTTGGGTGAGAGAAAATCTTCAGCCAAATTATGTTCCCTTTTCTAAAACTGTTAATAATTTAAATGATTATAGTGCAGAGATTTATTGTCATGATGATATTTTAAATTATGACAATTGGGACCGTTTTTTTGCTCCTGAATTTGGTTTGACCTATTACTGTGTAGCTTTTAATACTTTAGATAAAAAATGTGGCGATGGTTCGGTTAACACCGAAGGCGAACAATGTGACGATGGCAATTTAGACAATGGTGATGGTTGCAGTTCAAGTTGTCAGTTAGAAAACGATTTGAGTTGCGGTAATCTTCCAGCCACTGGTTGGTATGGCCAGTATTTTAATTACTCATCCAGTCATCCCGACATGGAAAAGCCATCAAATATACCGGACACTGATTTTGGCGATCCATTAAGCGTAGTTAAACCTTGGAATGACGATTGGTATGATCAAATTTACTATCGTTTTTCTCGAGTTGATGATGCTTTAACTTTCAATCAAAACTTTTTTCCTTTTGACATGGCGCCTGAAGAAATCATCAGCGGTCATGATTTTAACTTCGGTTCTCATTGGCGAGCCAAAATTACCGTGCCTGATTCCGGAGAGTATGAGTATGACTTTGTTGCTGATGACGAAGGCTGGTTTTATTTAGATGGGCAGTTAGTATCGTACAACGATCTTGGCACTAAAAATGGCAAGATCGTTATTTCAGCCGGTGTTCACTATGTCGATGTATTTTTTGCCGAAAGGCATTCAACCGGCTCAACTATGTATTTCCGTTTTCTGAACCCTAATATTAAAATTGAACCGGCCCCAGCTTATTGTGGCACAGTTGGTGCTTATTGTGGCGACACTCTCACCAATCAAGACTGGGAACAATGCGACGATGGCCCAAATGGTTCAGATACTTGTACCAGTCAATGTCAGTTAGTGACTCCAACTCAATGTAGTGACTTAGTTTTAGCTAGAGTCAACGTTGATGAAGTTAAAAACTGGGGCAATGGTGATGTTTCTTCAAACATCTTTTTAGGTTCAAGCTCTAACATAATCCCAGTCAACACTTGGTTTCCACTCTTTTGGAATGGTAGTGCTATTACCGATCCAGATATTGCCAGTTACGAAGATGTTCCTGGCTTAGCCGTTCAAAGAGACAACGGTAAAGTCAGATTAGTTTTGCATGGTTCCGGCTCTGGTCAAGACAAAGAACACGCTGACGGTAACATTGAATTTTACAATGCTAATATCACCACCCTAGCCGATGACTCAGCTAACCCATTAGAAAAAGGCTTTGATGGCACCGGCACTAACACTTACAACGCTTCAAATGACGAAGTCTGGATTGCTGATTCAACTCATTCTAACTTCTGGTTAACCGGCACCACCGGTGACGATGGTTACTATACTAATTGGGGGATTGTTGAAGATTGTATTATTCCGCCTCCAACCGACAGTATCTTTGGTTATAAATTCAACGATCAAAATCAAGATAAGACGAAAAATAATGATGAGGTTGGTCTGCCTGGTTGGACAATTGTAGCCGCCAAAATTGGTGATTTAGTTAATACATTAACCATTGATTCAAAAGATCAGAACGGGGTTGATTATGCCGGACTAGTCAACAGCCAAACTTATTTGTTAAAGACTTCGGGTACTTATCGGTATAGCGCTTTGAGCACTAGTCAGGCTGATGCTGAATATTCAACCGATTCTGATTGGTTGAATTCCCCAGTCCAAAATCTCAATCGTCCTGGTACCGCCGATGTTTTAGATTTATATTTCAATGGCAATGCAATTGATTGGGGTACTTATACTATCACTCATGAATACTATTATCCGTTTGTCAGTGATGGTTCACCATTAAATTTGACCATTAGCGATTGGTACGAAATGGGCAATAGCTATATGAGCGATAATCTTGGCAGTCTGACGGTTGAAATTTATCAGACTCAGCTATTAAGCACAGTCACCGATGTTAACGGTAATTATTCATTTATTGATTTAGACCCAGGTAATTATTTGATCTATGAGCAGAACCAAAATGGCTGGCATAACACCACCTCATGGTATCAGCCAGTCGCCGTTACTGAAAGTAGTAGTAATGAAATTAATTTTGGTAATGCCACCGATCAGTCAAGCAATGAGTGTAGAATTTTTGGTACCAAATTCGAAGACTTAAATGGCAACGGCGTTTGGGATGATGGTGAGGCGGGTCTTGAAGGTTGGACAATTATGGCTCAAGGCACTAGCGGTACCGTCACCACTCAAACTAACGAAGATGGTCAATATTGCTTTACTGGTCTTGGAGTTGGTAATTTGTTGGTCAGTGAAGTGGCTCAAGAAGGTTGGAATCAGTCTTTGCCGGAAACAGGCAGCTATCCAGTAGCTTTAAATAATACTAACTCTGTCGGGCCACGAAATTTTGGTAATTATCAATACGGCTCAATCAGTGGTGCTAAATACGAAGATGTTAATGGTGATGGTCAACTTCAAGAAGGTGATAATCCAATTTTTAATTGGCAATTTGTCTTAGAACATAACGGAGCTACAACCACCACTACAACCGATGAACTGGGTATCTTTAATTTTACCAATCTTAAACCAGGTTCATATACTTTAAGTGAGAACTTGGTTGATGGCTGGAACCAGACCTATCCACAAAGCACATCCACCTATCAGATCGATGTAACTTCAGGGGGCACTTACTTGGGTTATGATTTTTATAATACTCAAGCCTCTATTTGTAACCCTGATAGTGTTGAAATCTGTGATGACGGAATTGACAATAACTGTGATGGGTTGATTGATTCTCAAGACACGGCCAGTTGTCCGGTTCAGGGTAATCCCGATAATAATCCAAGTATAGGAGGTGGTGGAGGCGGCGGTGGAGCTCCAATTGCTTTACAGATCAATAACGAAGCAACAACTAATACATTGACTGATTCAGTGGTAATAGTTTGGTATACCAATAAGCCAGCTACGAGTCGAGTTGTTTATGGAACAGTCTCTCATAATCCAGTCGTTGATCCAGCGCCAAATTATGGTTATGATTTTTCAACCCCCGATGATACAAATAAAGTTTTATATCACGAAATTACTATTACTGGTTTAACACCTGGAGTAACTTATTATTTCCGACCAATTTCAGCCGCTTCGCCAGAAATTTTTGGTAAAGAAATTAATTCAACTACTCAAACTGAAAATCCTCAAGTTATTCAATTAGAAAATCAAAATCCGTCGACTGAAAATGTAGTTGTTAATTTGTCAGCCCCAACAGTGCCAGGTACGGTAGCGGGTGTATCAACTGGCCCGGTAGAACAGGGGACAGTAGCTGGGGTTGAGTATGAAGAGCCGACATCAACGCTAACCACCACTTTAGCAGCTAACGTTAATCAACAAGATCAAGAATCATCAGAGACTGATTGTCAGAGAGTTATCTGGGTGATATTAATTTTGAATTTAGCCTTGGCGATATTTTTGTGGTATCGGTTGTCAGGCTCACCGATTTGGTGGCAAAAATATGCTTCGGTCACAATGGTGGTTTTAACGGCGGTGCCTAATATTGTTTGGTATCCGCAGTGTTGGCTTTGGCTTTGGTCGTTAATCTTATTTGCGGCTTTTTTGGCTTTGGCTTTCGTTAAAATTGATACAACCAAAAATAATTAAAATTAGCTTAATATAGTGAAAAAAATAGGGTTTAATTTCATTTAGGCCCTATTTTTTAGTATTTTTATTTGACAAATATAATATCTTGTGATATAATATATTTAATCAATATTTAGCCAAAAATTCTTTATGTCTTTATTTAAAAAAGACAACCAGAACCAAAAAAATAATAAAAAACTCTTGGTTTTTATCACCACTATTTTTGCCACGTTCACGTGGTTTTTGGGTTTTTTGAAATTCAAAAGAATTAGAAAATTTGTCAAAGAGCAAAATAGAGAAATCAAAGAATTAAAGAATGGCGAAGAAACGCCAAAAAGATTTTTTAAAGATTCTGGTAAGCTTTTTCATGATTTATTTATTCCACACGAAGGCAATGACCACAAACCTCGAGCGTTGAGGCCAAAGAGTTTAATCAGTTATGCTTTGGTTGTATTGTTAGTTAAAATTGGCGTGACTGGATTTTTATTCTTAAATTATCCCGACCCAGCTCAACTGTCAGCGATTGTAGCTGATCGAATGTTAACTTTGATTAATCAAAGTCGAGTTGAAGCCGGTGTTGAGCCATTAAAAACAAACCAGCTATTAGTTCAGTCAGCGTTGGCTAAAGGCCAAGATATGTTAGCTCGTGATTATTTTGCTCACGACACGCCGGAAGGTAAAAAACCTTGGCAGTGGATTGATAAAAATCAATACGATTACGTTTACGCCGGTGAAAATTTAGCCATTGATTTTAAAACCGCTGAAGCGGTTCAGCAGGCTTTAATGAACAGCCCTACTCATCGGGCCAATATTTTAAATAAACATTATAAAGACGTTGGCTTAGCTGTTTTGAACGGTGATTTTGATGGCCGGAAAACTATTTTGTTAGTTGAATTTTTTGGCACTACCAGAGATGAATTATCTACTTTAGCTGACAATCGTCCAGCTCCAGCCCCGGCCACTGCTCAGCCCTCTGTTAAACCGGCTCCGGTGGTTCAACAACCAGTTCCTGCTAATCCAGCTCCAACTCAACCTACTCCAACCCCGACTCAGCCAGTCCCAACCCCAGTTGTTAATCAGCCGGCTAACTCAGTTTCAACTCAGCCAACTGTGGCTGGCCAAGAAATTTCCGAAGTCGCTCCGGTTGATTTCATCTCTCAAGAACAACAGTTGGCAGCCGGCGTTCCAAAAACCGGTGTAATGATAGTTAACACCCCAAGGGCTAGCCAAAAGTCATTGGTTGATTTTGTAATTGAATATTCTAATATTTTCTTTGTTGCTTTCCTAATTTTCTTGGTAGTTAGCTTGTTGCTAAACATCTTTATTAAAATTCAAGTTCAGCATTCAGCTATGATCGTTCAAACCGTAGCCGTCATTGCTTTGGTGGCCGCAGCGGTGTTATTGAAGTTTAGTTTTGCCGAACAAATCTACGCCCACATTCTGATTTTATAAAGATTAAGTAAATCTTGTTTTTAAAGAATCGCCTAATCGGCGATTTTTTGATTTATAAAAATATAAGTATTTTTGTCAAATTTGGTAACGGAATAATTAAAAATTTTAAGTGTTTCAACCTAGTGTTTATAAGCCTTTGTGGCCTAAAAAATTCTAACACCTTTCGTTAACCTCGCTTTCTGCTGGGCTTAGATAGTTTTAAGGTGTTCAAGCTTATTGAGTAGTGTATACCCCCTGAAGGGATGATTTTTTAGAAAAACCCACCTCAACTTCTTACGTGTGTTGGTGGGTTTTGAGTTTTTATTCCCTCCCGTGGCCGACCTCAGATGGTCAAGATTTGGTGGAGAACGACTCTCACAACCTTTTCGTTCTCACCATTTTCCTGCTCGTCTTTCTTCCATTCCTTCGGCGTATATCCCGTCATTTCTTTCTCTGTCTCTTTGATGTGAGCGGGGATCTTGAGTACGCTGTCATCGGAAAGGGCGGAGGTCGCGTTTAACGTGGATCCTTTCGAACCGTGCAAGTGCCAAACGAAAAAAAACTGCATGGTGATGTTCCTTTCTAGCGTGGTTGGTCGTGAATTATTGGATTTTATCCAATGTATTAT
>JAFGGX010000029.1 GCA_016930315.1 Candidatus Buchananbacteria bacterium | reverse complement strand
TATCTTTATTATAATCAGGATTTGTTAAAATTTTGTCAGAATAAAGATCCGCGGTTGATCAAAGATTCAGACATTCGGAATTATGTCTACTATTTACTTAATGACAGAAAAGTATCACCGGTAACAGCCAGATTGGCCATCAACGCTTTAAAATTTTATTATTCACGAATTCAAAAAAGGCACTTTAGTTATTTATCCAACACTCAATTGCCAAAAAGAGCAAAAAAGTTACCGGTTGTTTTGTCTAAGCCAGAGGTTGCAATGTTGCTTGGCACAATTAAAAATCCAAAACACAAATTGATTTTAGCGCTGATTTATTCTTCGGGCTTGCGAATTAGCGAAGTGGCTAGTTTAAAGATTCAAGATATTGATTTGGATAATCATTTACTTTGGGTGCGCGGCGGTAAGGGGGCAAAAGATCGACGGACAATTATTGCCGATAAATTAATTTTTGTTTTGAGTAAATTGGTTGCCAAAAAATCAAAGGCTGCCTATTTGTTTTCTGGCCAGAATTATTATAATCATTTATCGATTCGTTCAATCGAAAAAATTTTTCAAAAGGCTTTAGCGGATGCCAAAATCAACAAACAGACTGGCTGTCACAGTCTGCGCCATAGTTTTGCCACTCATTTATTGGAAGGCGGCACCGACATTCGTTATATTCAAGAGCTATTGGGTCACCGGAGTTTAACTACCACTCAAATTTATACAAAAGTTAGTGGCGAAAAACTTAAAACGATTAAATCGCCGTTGGATTAACTAGGCGGTGGAAAATAAATTCATCATCTGCTAAAATGTAACTAATATGATCGCATCAATCCATGGCCAAGTTATTTATAAAACCTCGGAGTTGAAAAAAGACTCTTATCTTGTAATTGAAGCTGCCGGGGTGGGCTATAAAATTTTTACGCCCGCCAGCCGATTGGCGAATGTTAATATTGGCGACGAAGTAATCGCTTACACTTATCTATCGGTTTCTGAATACGCGATGGATCTATATGGTTTTTTAGACATGGAAGACAAAACTTTTTTTATGTTGTTACTTGATGTACCGGGCATTGGTTCTAAATCAGCGATTGGTATTTTAGAAAAAACCACCATGAAAGAAGTCCAACAAGCAATTTTGGATAATGATCCGACCATTTTAACCAAGATGGCCGGCTTGGGTGCTAAAACGGCGGAAAAAATTATTATGGCTTTGAAAGATAAAGTTGAAAGTTTGTCAGTTAAAACCAAAGGTAAAAATCAAGTAGTTGCGGCTAATTTAGATAGCGATGCATTTGAAGCTTTGGTCAGTTTTGGTTATAGCAATATCGAAGCCCGTAAAGCTTTAGGCCAGGTTGACTCAACTATTACCGACAGCGGTCAACGAGTCAAAGAAGCTTTGAAAATTTTAAACAAAAATTAAATGCTGCATCGTTTAAAAAAGTTTGTGCCAAAGCCATTGGTGAATTTTTATCATTATTGTTTGGTTATTTTTGCTAATTTTTGGTATCGCCATCCCTCGGGTAAATTAATTTTGATTGGAGTAACCGGCACTGCCGGCAAAACCACCACTTGTTATTTGATTGCAAAAATTTTGGAAGGGGCTGGTTATAAGGTTGGGTGTATTTCGAGTGCAGTCTTAAAAGTTAATCAAAAAGAATGGTTAAATGACAAAATGATTACCATGCCAGGCCGATTGGCTTTGCAGAAATTATTAAGCCAAATGGTTAAAGCCAATTGCCAATATGCAGTTGTTGAAACTACTTCTGAAGGCATTAAGCAATTTCGTCACATTGGTCTTAACTATGATTCACTTCTTTTTACCAATTTATATCCAGAGCATCTTAAAGCTCATGGTAATTTTGAGAATTATAAAAAAACCAAATTAAAAATATTTAAGCAGATATCTAAACAAAAACTTAAATTTTTGGCCGGTAGAAAAGTGCCAAAAAAAATCATTGTTAATTTAGATGATATTAATGCTAAGGATTTTTTAGATTGTCAGGCCGACAAAAAGTTCGGCTTTACAATTAAAAATAAGGTGGCCAATGAAATCGAAACAATTTATCCAGATCAGTTTAATATTAATGATCAAGGCCTTTCTTTTAGTATCCAGGGTGTTAGTTTTAGTTCTAATTTATTAGGCCAACATAATTTTTACAATCTCTTGGCAGCGATTGCCACAGCCAATTGTCAGGGGATAGAATTAGACAAGATCGCAAAAATTTTAAGCCAAAACTTAGTTATTCCGGGTCGATTGGAGTTGATCGACGAAGGCCAGAATTTTAAAGTGATTGTTGATTGTGCTTTTGATCAGGCTCAGATGAGCGAACTTTACCGCGTAGTTGGTGGTTTGAATAAAAATCGAATTATTCACGTTATTGGTGGGGGCGGCCGTTTTCAAGAACTATGGCATGAATTGGGCGAAGTGGTTGGCAACAAGAGCGATATTGTGATTGTCACTAATGTTGATCCGTTTGGTCGGGATCCGGAGTTTATTGCTAAACAGATTTTTCAGGCAGTCGAATCAACGGGTAAAATTTCAGACCAAAATTTATTTAAAATCTTAGATCGAACTCAAGCAATTCAAAAGGCAATTCAGTTAGCCAATTTTAATGATTTAATTTTGATAACTGGTAAAGGCGGTGAGCAAAAGTTGATGATTGAAAGTCATCGTGGTATCCCATGGGATGATCGTTTGGTGGTTAGAGAAAATTTAATTAATTTTAGAGATAGAGGCTGATTATTTATGAAAAAATATTTTAAAAAAATTATTCCTAAATTTTTAATTAATTATTATCATTATTGCTTGGCGGTCTTTGCCAATTTTTGGTATAAAAATCCATCGGAAAAGTTAATTGTCATTGGGGTAACCGGCACGGCCGGTAAATCCTCGGTTTGTTATCTAATTAGTAAAATGTTAGATAGTGCCGGCTATAAGGTTGGCTGCGCTTCCACTATTTTTTTTAAAGTTGATCGTAAAGAATGGATCAATGACAAGAAGATGACCATGTTGGGTCGGTTTCAATTGCAAAAGTTATTAAGCCAGATGGTTAAGGCCAATTGTCAGTATGCCATTGTCGAAACCACTTCCGAAGGGATTAAACAATCTCGACACGTGGGTATTAATTATGATCTATGTATTTTTACCAATCTTTATCCCGAGCATATTGAATCGCACGGTAGTTTTGAAAATTATAAACAAGCTAAATTAAAGTTGTTTAAAAAATTAGAAAAGCAAAAACCAAAATTAATCGCCGGTCAAAGAATCGAAAAAACTATTATCGCTAATTTGGATGACGAAAATGTCGATGACTTTTTAAACCAATGGGCCGAAAAAAAATATGGTTTTACCACTACCAATAAATCAACCGATCAGGCTCAGGTAATTCGGGCTGAAGATATTAAAGCCACTGGTGAGGGGATTGAGTTTTCAATCAGCAGTATTCCGTTTCGGCTAAAAATTTTAGGTGAACATAATGTCGGCAATGTCTTAGCGGCCGTTTGCGTTGGGTTATCTCAAGATTTAAAGTTGCCAACCATTAGCCGTGGTTTAGAAAATTTTTCGGGTATTCCCGGTCGATTAGAATTTATTGATGAAGGTCAAGATTTTAAAGTGATTGTTGATTATGCTTTTGAGCCTAAGGCGATGGAAAAACTTTACAGGGTTGTTTCATTAATTAATCACCAAAAAACTATTCATGTTTTGGGCGGCACCGGTGGCGGGCGCGATAAAGCTCGGCGACCGATTTTAGGCAAAATGGCCGGTGAAAAAGCCGATTATATAATTGTTACCAACGAAGACCCGTATGACGAAGACCCTCAAGAAATTATTGATCAGGTAGCCTCGGGGGCGGTTTCAGTTGGCAAGGTTGAAAATCAAAATTTGTTTAAGATTATGGATCGGAGATTAGCGATTGCTAAAGCCTTGAGTTTGGCTAAAAATAATGACTTAGTGTTAGTCACCGGCAAGGGAAGCGAACAGGCGATAGTGGTTAAAGACAATCAAAAAATTCCTTGGGATGACCGTCAAGTGATTAAAGAAGAATTGGCTAAATTAAAACTAAAAAAAGATGAATAAGTCATTAGCACCATGGCTGACCGGAGCATTGTGTTTGGTAATTTGGTATTTTGCCAAGCAAAAATTTGGTTATGATTTGGAGCTTTTCGTTTTAATTTTTGCCATTGGTTATGCCACTCAGTCGGTTTTGGGTACTTGGAGGTTTAGAAAGTCTAAATCTAATCAAAATGACAGTCAAAAGCTGATCGAAAATCAAATTTTAGCTAAATCAAAGAATAATTTCAAACCCAGAAAAATTCCCAAAAAAAGGTTTTAATTTTAGCTGTGGATGAATCTGTGTATAAAAGCTTATTTCTAGAAATTTTTTAGCTTAGTTAAGATAAAAAGCTATTTTGGATATTCTTATTTTATTCTATTGACAAATGGTATCTTGTTTGATATCATATTAGAGATTATTTTATTAATTTCCCGCTATTGCTTCGCGACTTATTTTTTAAAAATATCGTAGTGGGGGTCAAATTTTGGTAAAAGATTAATCTAATTATCAAATCTCGCCGCTTCTAAAAATGATGCGGGGAGTAATTTTGTTGTTATATCTCTATGGCACAAATCAAAACTCAGCGAGTTTCGTTCACCAACCTCAAGCCGGCAGTCGAGATGCCGGACCTAATCGAGGTTCAGAAACGTTCTTACGATTGGTTTTTGACCGTCGGTTTGAAAGAACTATTCGAAGAAGTCTCACCGATTAGAGATTTCATCGGCCGGGATCTAGAACTGCATTTCGGTCGTTACATCTTAGACGAGCCGAAGTTTGATGAAGTGACCAGTAAAGCCAAGAACTTAAGTTATGAAGCCCCATTGCGGGTGATGGCCAAGTTGGTTAATAAGAGATTAAATCAAGAAGTTGAGCAAGAAGTATTTTTAGGCGATTTCCCATTGATGACCGAACGCGGTACATTTATCATCAATGGAATTGAAAGAGCAATTGTTTCCCAGTTGATTAGATCGGCCGGGGTATTTTTTTCGTCTGAACAATTGGGTGAGAAAAAATACTACGGCGCTAAAATTATTCCGAATCGTGGTTCTTGGTTGGAGTTTGAAACTGACGTTAACAATGTTATTTGGGTAAAAATTGACCGTAAAAGAAAAGTGGCCGTCACTTCATTATTGCGGGCTTTTGGTTATGACAGCGATGAAGAAATCGCTGAACTTTTTAAATCAGTCAATACTCATCCGGAAATCGATTACATCGCCAACACCTTGGCTAAAGATGCTTCTCACAATCAAGGTGAAGGCTTGAAAGAAATTTATAAAAGAATTAGACCGGGTGATTTAGCCACGGCCGACAACGCTAAGTCTTTGATTTTTGCAATGTTTTTTAATTTCGACCGTTATGATTTTGGTCGAGTTGGTCGTTACAAAATTAACCAACGCTTTAGCCAAGACGTGCCAAATACCACTGAAAATCGAGTTTTACGGTTGGAAGATTTAGTCAACGTGGTTAAAGAAATTATTAAATTAAATATTTCTCAAAAAGACGCTGACGACATTGATCACTTGGGAAACAGACGGGTGAGAGCAATTGGCGAATTGGTCCAAAATAAATTTAGAATTGGGTTGGCTCGGATGGAAAGAATTATTCGCGACCGGATGAGTACTTTGGATATTAATGAAGTCAACCCGAATCGGTTGATTAATGCTCGGCCGGTGATTGGTTCGGTCAAAGAATTTTTCATGTCTTCTCAGTTGTCACAGTTTATGGATCAAACCAATCCGTTAGCTGAACTTGAACACAAACGCCGATTGTCAGCCATGGGTCCGGGCGGGTTGTCCAGAGAACGGGCCGGTTTTGATGTTCGTGATGTGCATCCAACTCACTATGGCCGTATTTGTCCAATTGCCACTCCTGAAGGTCCAAACATTGGTTTAGTTGGTCACTTGTCCTGTTACGCTCGAGTTAATGAATATGGTTTTATCGAAACCCCTTATCGGACCGTTAAACACGACGTTAAAAATGTTGCCAGCGAAACTAGCGGTGAAGTAACCAGGGAAGATATCGTTGATCCTGATTCAAATAAAACTGTGGTTAAAGCGGGCGAAAAAATCACTGACCAAATCGCCAAAGAATTAGAAAAGCATTCGGCCATTAAAACGGTGGCGATTGTCCCTCGAGTAACCGATGAAGTCAAATATTTAACCGCTTTTCAAAACGAAAAAATTATTTCTACTGCCGCCACTACTCCAATTGATGAAAACGGCCATTTCCTAAAAGAAAGAGCGGAGGTAAGAAAATTTGGTGAACCGGAAATTGAATCGGTCAATTCAATTGATTGCATGGATGTAGCACCGAATCAAATTATTAGCATTACCACTTCTTTAATTCCATTTTTGGAACACGACGACGCCGTTCGGGCTTTGATGGGTTCAAACATGCAACGTCAAGCCGTGCCTTGTATTAAACCGCAATCGCCAGTAGTTGGCACCGGCGTTGAAGCTAAAGCCGCTTTTGACTCGGGCCATTTGATTATTGCTAAAAATGATGGAGTGGTAAAAGCCGTTCAGGGTAACATGATTAAAGTGGAAGAAAAAGGCGGCGCAGTTAAAAATTATCCAGTTTTAAAATTTGTTAGATCAAATGCTTCTACCTGCATTGACCAACGGCCGATTGTTGATGTCGGTCAAGCGGTTAAAGCCGGTGATGTTTTAGCCGACGGACCATCGACTCAAAATGGTGAACTTGGTTTGGGCAAAAATATTACCGTGGCGTTTATGGCTTGGGAAGGTTACAACTATGAAGACGCTATTATTTTATCAGAACGAGTAGTGCAAAATGATTTGTTTACTTCTATCTATATTGAAGATTTCCAAATTGAAGTGCGCGAAACAAAATTGGGGCCAGAAATTGTAACTTCTGACATTCCAAACATTGGTGAAGAAAAATTAAAAGATTTAGATGCCGAAGGGGTAGTGCGAATTGGTGCTTGGGTTGGTTCCGGTGATATTTTGGTTGGTAAAATTACGCCAAAAGGCGAAACTGAATTGTCGGCTGAAGAAAAATTATTGCGGGCGATTTTTGGTGAAAAAGCCAGAGACGTTCGCGATAGTTCATTATATTTGGAACATGGTGAACAAGGTAAAGTGGTTGATATTAAAGTTTTTTCTCGAGAAAATGGCGACAAACTTTCTTCTGGTGTAATTAAAATGATTCAAGTGTCGATTGCCAATTTAAGAAAAATTCAAGTTGGTGACAAGATGGCCGGCCGTCATGGTAACAAAGGGGTGGTTTCGATTGTTTTGCCGGCCGAAGATATGCCATTTATGGCTGACGGAACTCCAGTTGATATTCTTTTGAGTCCATTAGGCGTGGTTTCCCGGATGAACTTGGGTCAGATTTTAGAAACCCATTTGGGTATTGCCGCTCAACGGCTGGGTTACAAAGTGATGACGCCGGTTTTAAATGGAGTAACAGAAAAACAGATTAAAGAAGAATTGAAAAAAGCTAATTTAAATGAAAACGGTAAAATGGATTTGTACGATGGCCGAAATGGTGAAAAATTTGATAATCCGGTGGCAGTCGGGGTAATTTACATGTTGAAATTGAATCACATGGTTGAAGACAAAATTCACCAACGGTCAATTGGTCCATACTCATTGATTACTCAACAGCCATTGGGTGGTAAAGCCCAATTCGGCGGCCAGCGGTTTGGTGAAATGGAAGTTTGGGCCTTGGAAGCTTATGGTGCTGCCCATACCTTGCAAGAAATTTTAACCATCAAATCAGACGATGTCTCCGGTCGATCAAAAGCCTATGAGTCGATTATTAAAGGTGAACCGATTAGACGATTAAATATTCCGGAATCGTTTAATGTTTTACTCCGCGAATTAAATGGTTTGTGTTTGAATGTTGAATTATTAAAGAATGGTAAAAAGGCCGAATTTACCATTGAAAAAGATTTTGATTCGATCCGATCGACTCTGCCGGAAATTAGAATGGAAGAAGATAAAAAAGATGCTGCTGACAAAAAAGAAAAGGCCGATCAAACTTTAGACCAAACTAACGAAGAAAAATAATATGCCAATCTACGAAGAAAAAAAAGTCATTGATTTCGATTCGCTTAGATTAACTTTGGCTTCGCCGGATGACATTCATCAATGGTCTCATGGTGAAGTTTTAAAACCAGAAACAATCAACTATCGGACCCAGCGGCCGGAAAAAGATGGTTTGTTTTGTGAAAAGATTTTTGGTCCGTCAAAAGATTGGGAATGTTATTGCGGTAAATATAAAAAGGTCCGTTACAAAGGCATTGTTTGCGATAAGTGCGGCGTGGAAGTAACTCGGTCAGTGGTTCGGCGAGAACGCATGGGCCATATTAATTTAGCCGCGCCGGTTTCGCATATTTGGTTTTTGCGCGGTGTGCCATCAAAAATTGGTTTGATTTTAGATCTTTCGCCAGTGGCGTTAGAAAAAGTAATTTACTTTGCCAATTTTATTATTACTAAAGTTGACGACGATTTAAAACTCGAAACCATCGAACAAATTCGTCAAGAATTTAAAGCCAAAAAGAAAAAAATCGAAAATGATTTTGCCCAGCAGCTTAATGTAGTTAAAGTAAAAATCAGTCAAGATAAAACTGCGGTTGACCAAAAAGATAAAGACAGTTTAATTGAACAGGAAGCACTCAAACACGAAGATGCTAAAAAAGAAAAGATCAAAGAATTAGAACAGGCTTTACAGTTAGCCGAACAAGAATTAAAAGAATTGAAACCGTTAAAAATTATTAGCGAACACGTTTATCAGGATTTGTCTTTGAAATATGGCCATATTTTTTCGGCTGGCATCGGAGCGGAAGCGGTTCATGATTTGCTAAAAGAAGTTAATTTAGAAAAGTTAATCGCTGAACTCGAACAGGATTCGGCTAAAGCTCATGGTCCGCAAAAAGAAAAATTAGCCAAACGGTTGCGATTGGTTAGAAATTTTATCAAAACCGGTTTGCGGCCAGAATGGATGGTTTTAAATACTATCCCAGTTATTCCGCCAGACTTACGGCCAATGGTGCCATTGGATGGTGGTCGGTTTGCCACGTCTGATTTAAACGATTTGTATCGCCGGATTATCAACCGAAACAATCGGCTCAAGCAATTAATTGAACTCAATGCGCCGGAAGTAATTACGCGAAACGAAAAGCGGATGCTGCAAGAAGCGGCTGACGCTTTAATTGATAATTCTGCCAGACACGGCAAAACCGTGGTGGCTTCTACCGGGCAGAAAAGGATGCTAAAATCTTTAGCCGATATTTTAAAAGGTAAGCAAGGCCGTTTCCGCCAAAATCTTTTAGGAAAAAGAATCGACTACTCAGGCCGGAGCGTGATTGTGGTTGGGCCAAAATTAAAAATGCATCAATGCGGCTTGCCAAAACGAATGGCCTTGGAATTATTCCGACCATTTATTATTTCTCGCTTGATTCGTGATGAATATGTCCATAATGTTAGAAGTGCTAACCGGTTTATCTCTTTGGGCAAACCGGAAGTCTGGGATATTTTGGAAGAAATTATTAAAGATGCGTTTGTCATGTTGAATCGGGCACCAACTTTGCATCGTTTGGGTATTCAAGCTTTTAGACCAATTTTGATTGAAGGTAAAGCAATTCAGGTCCATCCGTTGGTTTGTGAAGCTTATAATGCTGACTTTGATGGAGATCAGATGGCTGTTCACGTGCCATTAACCAAAGAAGCTCGTTGGGAAGCCGAACATCTAATGCTTTCAACTAACAACCTGTTAAAGCCAGCAACCGGTGATCCAGTGGCGAAACCAACCAAAGATTTGGTTTGGGGTTGTTATTATATGACCATGTTAAACGAAGATAATGCGCCAAAAGCCTTTTCTTCTTTTAATGAACTATTATTAGCCTACAAACTGGGTCATGTCAAAATGCAGGAAAAAGTTAAAATTAAAGTTCATGGTTGGTTAGAAGAAAGATTTTTGGCTGCCGGAATTTCTGATCGTATAGTTGAAACTTCAGTTGGTCGGATTTTATTTAATGAAATTTTACCGGCTGGTTATCCTTATATTAACAAAACTACTAACAGTAAGGCCTTGCGCCAAATTATTAGCGAGTGTCTTTTGAAATATGACAATCAGTTGGTGGCTAATTTACTTGATGAAATTAAAACTACTACTTTAAAATATTTAACTCGCTCCGGCTATTCTTGGGGGATGGATGATATTCCAGACATTCCAGGTCGAGCTGAATTAATTAAACAAGGCGAAGAAGAGGTGAGTAAAGTTGAAGGTCAGTATGATTCCGGTTTGTTAACCGATAGCGAACGCCACACTAGAATTATTAAAATCTGGATGGGGATTAAGGACAAAGTGGTTGATTTGAGTCGTCATACTTTGGATTTAACCGGTCCAATTTATACCATGGTTGAATCGGGTGCTCGGGGTAGTTGGAGTCAGTTGATTCAAATCGTCGGGATGAAAGGTTTGGTGACTAACCCGTCCGGTGAAATTATTGAACTGCCGGTTAAAGGTAACTTTAAAAAAGGTTTTGATGTGTTGGAATTTTTTATCTCTACTCACGGAGCCAGAAAAGGTTTGTCTGACACAGCTTTAAGAACGGCTAATGCTGGTTATCTAACTCGAAGATTGGTTGATGTTTCTCAAGATATGGTAGTTAGCGAAGAGGACTGTGGTGATGAAAATGGAGTATTAATTACTAAATCTTCTTGCGAAAAAGTCGGGGTTGATATTGTTGAAAGAATCAAGGGTCGATTTGTTTTGGAAAAAATTGTTGATCCAAAAACCAAAAAGACTATTGTTAAAGCTGGTGAATTAATTACCCCAGAAAAATCCAAAGAATTGCAGGGAATTGAAATTCCGGAAATCAAAGTTCGCTCAGTGATGAATTGTAAATCATTGGTTGGCTGTTGCCAAAAATGTTATGGTTGGGATTTGGCTCACAGTCGAGTGGTGGATATTGGTACTGCCGTTGGGATTATGGCCGCTCAAAGTATTGGTGAACCAGGTACTCAGTTAACCATGAGAACTTTCCACACTGGTGGGGTGGCTGGTTTAGATATTACTCAAGGTTTGCCACGGGTGGAAGAAATTTTTGAATGTCGTCCGCCAAAGATGAAAGCTTTTATGGCCGAAGTGGCTGGTAAAGTCAAAATTGAAAAAGCCAACAGCAGCAGCTGTTATAATATTTTATCAATTGAGCACGAAGAAATTGCTCAAGACATTTATCCATTGCCAAAAGATGCCAAGAAGGCTAAGTTGTTAGTTAAAGACAGCGCCAAGGTGAAAAAAGGTGAGGCATTATTTACCGATGAAAATAGTGAAAAGGTTTTAGCCAAAAGTGCCGGTACGGTGAAAGTAGAGGCCGACAGAGTAATTGTTGTAACTAAAGAAAATAAATTAGAGTCATATCGAGTACCAACTGAGTTTAATATGCTTTGCAAAGATGGAGAACTGGTTGGCGCTGGCGATATTTTAACTGACGGTAGTTTGGATTTGAAGCAGTTGTTTAAGCTTAGAGGCAAGGAAGCGACTCAGCGTTATATTGTTGATGAAATTCAAAAGATCTATGGTTCTCAGGGTCAGAAGTTAAACGATCGTCACGTTGAAATGATTGCTAGCCAAATGTTTTCTCGGGTGATGATTAAAGATCCGGGCGATACCGAACTTTTAGTTGGCGAAAGATTAGATCAAAAAAGCATTGCCAGGATTAATAGTGAAGCGAAAGAAAAAAATAAACGGCCAGCTGAGTTTGAAGATTTATTGTTGGGCATCACTAAAGTTTCTCTGTCAACATCAAGCTTTTTAGCGGCTGCTTCTTTCCAAGAAACCGCTCGGGTGTTGATCAACGCGGCCGTTGAAGGCCGGATCGACCGGCTCGAAGGTTTGAAAGAAAATGTGATTATTGGTCGGTTGATTCCAGCCGGTACTGGCTACCATAAAAAAGACTAAATTTAGCAAAAATTAATCAAAATAGCGCAAGTCCTGCGCTGTTTTGATTTTAGGTTTACCGCTTGAGCAAAATATGGTAAAATAATAGTGTTTTATGGCAAGGAAAAAACAAAGAAAGAGGTTAACTGACTTAGAATTTACCCGCCCAAGGTTTGAGGTTTCAACTGAAACTAAACAAAGTATTGTGGCGGTTCTTTTGATTGTTTTGGCAGTGATTAGCTTTTTGAGTTTGATTGATCTGGCCGGCACGGTTGGCGTTTATTTTAATTCCTTTCTTAAATCGCTTTTAGGCTCGTTGCGTTGGTTGGCGCCGGTATTATTAGTATTGATTGGTTACTTTTTATCGCGGCCAAAAAAATATGAATTAAGGTTCGCTAATTATTTTGGGTTGATCCTAATTGTTTTTAGTTTGCCAGCTTTAATCCACGTGATTAGTCATAATCACGATTTAGTTTTAGCGGCTAAGTCGGGATTGGGCGGCGGCTGGATTGCTTTAGTTTTGGGTTATGTGTTATTTAATTTTACTGGCTTTTGGGTGAGCCTGATTGTTTTATTTGCTTTGTTGGTAATTGGTTTATTTCTTTTCTTCGATACTTCCTTTGCTGATTTGTCAGAAAAAACTACCAGCTTGTCGTCTTGGAAAGAAAAAATGGGCGATGTTTTTTTACAACGACGAGTGAAAAAAGTCCAGCAAGAAAAAGAAAAACTTTTTGAAGAAAATGGTGGTGTGCCAGAGACGGCTGAATTTTCTACTCATCAGATTGAAACTTCAGATGAATCAGATGATGACAGCTCAGATGAATCAGATGAACCGGATGAAGAAAGTAAGGAAGATGATGAGCTTGATGCGGGAGTAAAAAAGTTTAAACAGATTCAAATTGATTTGCCTTTAAGCCTATTAACTGGCAAAACCGGCACGCCAAATGGCGGTGACTTGGAAGCTAATAAAGCAATTATCAAAAAGACTTTAGCTAATTTTGGAATTGAGGCATTGATGGGTGAAGCTCAAGTGGGGCCAACAGTGACTCAGTATACTTTAAAGCCGGCTGAGGGAGTAAAGCTTTCTCGGATTACTGGCTTAAACGATAATTTGGCTTTAGCTTTGGCCGCTCATCCAATTAGAATTGAAGCGCCAATCCCTGGTCGACCGATGGTTGGTATCGAAGTACCAAACACTTCTAAAGCCGTGGTGCCGATTAAAGCGGTATTGAGTTCTGAACAATTTATTAAGCGTAGCTCGAATTTAATGTTAGCCTTGGGCCAAGATGTGATGGGCCGAGCTTGGTTGGCTGATTTAAAAAAGATGCCTCATCTTTTAATTGCTGGGGCTACCGGTTCGGGTAAAAGTGTGATGGTTAATACCATTATTTTAAGTTTGCTTTTTCAAAATGGACCCGGTGATCTAAAATTTATTTTAGTTGATCCAAAGCGCGTTGAATTGCCAGGCTACAACGGCATTCCGCATTTGCTTACCCCGGTGATTACTGACGTAAAAAAAACCATCAATGCTTTGCGCTGGGCGGTTAGTGAAATGGAACGGCGGTTCGAATTATTATCTCAGGTTAACAAAAGAAATATTGAAAGTTATAATGCCGAGATGCCCGAAAAAATTCCTTATATTGTTTTTGTGATTGATGAATTGGCTGATTTAATGTCTGCTTCAGCGGCTGAGGTGGAAGCAGCTATTATCCGGCTGTCACAGATGGCTCGGGCGGTGGGGATTCATTTAATTTTAGCCACTCAGCGACCGTCAGTTGACGTTATTACCGGTTTGATTAAAGCTAATATTACTTCTAGAATTGCTTTTTCGGTGGCGTCGTTAGTTGATTCGAGAACAATTTTAGATATGGCTGGCGCCGAAAAATTATTAGGTCGAGGTGATATGCTTTATATCTCAGCTGAATTGGGCAAGCCAAAACGGATTCAAGGCACCTTTACTTCTGATGATGAAATTAAAGCTATTATTGATCATCTAAAAAAACAAGCCGAACCGGAATACATAAGCGAAGTGACCGAAAAACAGCAATCAGGCTCCGGTGAATTTGGCGGTAACGATGATGATGGCGATTCTGATCCACTTTTAGGTGAAGCTAAAGAAGTAATTTTGCAGGCCAAAAAAGCCTCGGCTTCTTTACTGCAACGACGATTGCGGGTTGGCTATGCGCGAGCGGCCCGATTGCTTGATTTGCTCGAAGCTAAAGGTTTAATTGGCCCAGGCGATGGTGCTAAACCTAGGGAAGTATTATTTACTCAAACTGCGGATCAATTAGACGAGGCAGTCGAGGTTGAAGATGATCAGGAAGACGACGACAGTCAAGAAGAATTTGAAACGGAATAATGTTATGACTGGTTTTAAATTAAAAAATATTAAAACCGATTTAACGGTTGGCGAAAGGTTACGACAGCAAAGGATTAATTTGAATTTAACTTTAGAAGTGGCGGCTACAGAAACAAAAATTACAGTTGATTATTTAAAGGCATTGGAAAATAGTCAGTATACCAAACTGCCAGGCGATGTCTACGCTAGAAATTTTTTAAAAAGTTATGCCAGTTGGTTGGGGTTGGACGCGGAAGATTTGTTGGCTAAATATATTTCAGAAACAAAAATTTTTAGTAAAACCAAACAACCGGAGCTGGATCGTGATTTTGGCAAACCAGTTGAAAAAATTGGCAAATGGAATCTAGTTGCCACTCCAAAATTGATTCGGAACGTAGCAATCGTAATTTTAGCTTTTTCTTGCTTAGTTTATTTAGGTTTTAAAATCCAAAAAATTTTTTCACCGCCAATTTTAGAACTAGATTCGCCAGCTGGCGACATTGTCATTGATCAAAAGTTAATTGAAATTACTGGTCATTCAGAAATTGGAGCGGTAGTTAAGATTAATGGCCAAAAAGTTTTGATTGATGAGGCCGGCAATTTTAAAGAAACTTTAGGTCTGCAGTCGGGTAATAACATAATTGAAGTTACCGCTCAAAAAAAGCATAGTCGAATTTCTGAAATTGATCGGCAAATTGTAGTTAATGATAATTTACAATATTTAGATAATTAAAAATTTAAGAATTTAATAAAAATATGGCAAAAAAGACAGAAAAATCAACCAGCGCAACCAATCGAGCCGGAGCAACCGCTCAAGCAATTGAGCAGATTAAAGAAAAATTTGGAGCTGGCTCAATTATGAAGTTAGGCGAGGCCAGACAAATGGATGTCGCCGCTGTTTCAACCGGCTGTTTATCGCTTGATATCGCTTTGGGAATCGGTGGAGTGCCGAGGGGTCGGATTATTGAAGTTTACGGTCCAGAGGCGTCTGGTAAAACCACTCTAGCCCAGCACATCGTAGCTGAGGTCCAAAAAGTTGGCGGTATTGCGGCTTTTGTCGACGCTGAACACGCCTTGGATCCAGAATATGCCAAGCACATTGGCGTTAATATTGATGAGTTGTTTATTTCTCAGCCAGACACCGGCGAACAAGCTTTAGAAATTGTTGAAACTTTAGTTCGATCAGGCGGGGTTGATGTAATTGTGGTTGACTCGGTAGCCGCCCTAACCCCTAAAGCGGAAATCGAAGGCGATATGGGGGCTTCTCATATGGGCCTGCAAGCTCGCTTGATGAGTCAAGCCTTGCGTAAATTGGCCGGATTGATTTCTAAAAGCAATACGATTGTTATTTTTATCAATCAGGTTAGATTAAAAATTGGAGTATTTTTTGGTAATCCGGAAACTACTACCGGTGGGATGGCTTTAAAATTTTATTGTTCGGTTAGAATTGAAGTCAGGCGAGCCGCTCAAATTAAGATGGGCGAAAAGATTATCGGCAACCGAGTTAAAGCCAAGGTGGTAAAAAATAAAGTGGCTTCGCCATTCAAGACTTGCGAATTCGATATCATGTATAATGAAGGAATTTCGGTAGCTGGCGATGTTTTGGATACGGCAGCTGCTTATGGGGTGGTTGATAAGTCGGGTAATACCTACAGTTTTGGCGATATCAAACTAGGAGTCGGTCGGGAAAATGTAAAACAATTTTTGAAAGGTGATAAAAAATTACTTGAACAAATTAGAAAAGCAGTCTGGCAGGCAGTTAAAGCTGGTGATTTGGCGGAGAGCCAAGAGAAAAAATAAAGCTAGCAAAATAAAAACACCTCGCAGTTTTTTGTCATTCCGGACTTGATCCGGAATCCCTAAAGCACAGCGAGGTGTTTTTAGTTGGCTTAAGAAACTCGTTCTACGTATTCGCCAGTGTCGGTGTTCACTCTAATTATTTCGCCTTCTTTAACGAATAATGGTACTAAGACTTTAGCGCCGGTTTCAATAGTAGCTTCTTTGGTTACTCGGCCTTGGGCGGTATCGCCTTTAACGCCCTCTGGAGTAGAGATGATTTTGAATTCCATTTTGATTGGCAATTCAATATTGATTGGCTGATCGTTGAAAGAAATCAAAGTAACCTCGCAGCCGTCTTTTAGGTATTGAGCCTGATCGCCAATTTTTTCTCGGCTGAAAGAAAATTGCTCATAGGAATCGCTGTCCATAAAAGCAAATTCATCGCCGGCGGCATAGAGAAAATTAACTTTTTTACGATTAACGTCAGCTGTTTCAACTTTTTCGCCCGGTTTAAAACTGTATTCTAAAACCTTGCCATTGATTAAATTTCTCATTTTAGTTTGCATGACTGGTTTTCTTTGTTGCATCCGAACAAAATTAGCGATCAAAACTAGATACGGTTCGCCATTATAATTCAAGGTCATGCCTTGTTTGATGTCGTTGAGTGATCCTAAAACTGACATAGGATTATTTGTTGGTGAATGGTAATAAAGCCATAATACGAGCGCGTTTGATAGCAGTGGCTAGTGACCGTTGATGTTTAGCACAAACGCCGCTTCGCTTGCGAGGAGCAATTTTAGCGTAAGATGAAGTAAAGCGTTTTAGGGTTACGGCATCTTTGTAGTCAATGTAATTAATGTTGTTGACGCAAAAATTACATTGCTTTGGCTTTTGATTAATCGGCGCGTGGCTTTTGTTGTTGTAATTATTTTTTTTGACCATAATTTTTTAGAATTTAAAATGGAATATCCTCAATTTTTATTTCTTCTTCGCTATCAGCTGGAGCTGGTTGACTGTAGTCAGAAGTATTTTTTGGTTGAGGGGTGCTGTCACCGGCACCTTTGGTATCGAGCATAATCATGTTGTCGGCTACAATTTCGGTGCGGGTTTTTTTATTGCCTTCTTTATCTTCCCAGTCACGGTTTTGGATTCGACCTTCGATGTAGACTTTGTTGCCTTTTTTTAAATATTGGGCGCAGATTTCACCAAGTTTTCGCCAAGCAACAATATTGTGGAATTCCGCTCGTTTTTGTTTTTGGCCGCTACTGTCGGTCCAAACTAGGTTAGTGGCTAGCCCAAAGCTGGTAACATTTTGACCGGAAGGAGTGGTTCGACTTTCTGGGTCTCGGGTCAGGTTGCCAATTAACATTGCTTTATTTAAATCCATATTTTTTTCGCTTATGATTTAAAGTCGCGCTTGATGTTGATTTGACTTTTAAGATTAATTAGATAATATTGCCCTCTAAAATTTCGTCTAGCTTTTTATCTAAATCGTCTAATCGAACCTTTTCTTGTTTTTCATCTTTAGCGGCTTGTTCAACAGTTTTTTGATTCACCGGTTCTTTTGGTGTTTCGGTTTTTTCTACCCGCTCGATTCTGGCAGCTTGTTTGGCGGCTGCTGGGTCTTTGATAATAATCATTTCTCTTAAAATGTCATTAGACAAATGAAGCTCAGTTTCTAATGGTTTAATGTTTTCTGGTTCGGCATCAAATTCAACCGCCAAATAATAACCTTGGCGAAATTTTTTGATTGGATAGGCCAATTTTTTCTTGCCTAAATCATTTTCGATTTTAATTTGGCAGTTGTGTTTGACCATTAGACCTTTGACCATTTCTTTAATTGGCCCGAGCTCCTCTTCGGAATAGGTGGCCGGTACAATATAGAGCATTTCGTAGTGATTCATATGCTTAGTTAATCTTTAGTTATAATTTAAAATTTAAAAATCAAAATGTAAAATTTTGGAATCTCGCGTAAGCGAGATACATTAATTTTGAACTTTGATATTTTATTTTTTATTTATAGTAATTATTTAGTTAATTAATAAATAGCCCAGGCGTGCCTGCGCTACATTGGCTAAAAATATGTAACTTTGGACACCTTTCCTTGCTTTTGCAAGGTTCATCGGTCAAAAGACCGCATTGGAAAAGGCTTAATTTGTGTAATTGAGTCTATCATAAGCTTTGATTTTAGTCAATAGCGGCTGGCTAGTATGCTTTTTTTACCGGTTTTACTGTGTTATAATAAGTCTTGAAGTATGTTTGAATACATTTTTATTTTAGGCAGAAATAGTGAATTGTCAGCAGCTGAGATCAAGGCTGTTTTTGACGATAGCCAAGTTGAGGTTTTTGATTCAACCTTTTTAGTTTTGAGTTTAGCAAAAGAAATTGATTGTCAGGCCGTTTTATCAAAATTGGGCGGAACGATCAAAATCGGTCAGATTATTGGCGATTGTTTTGATAAAGAAATGATAATTTCCGAACTAAAAAAGGTTAAACAAACCGGCAAAATTAATTTTGGCTTGAGTTTTTATAATTTTGCGCCTAGTTTAAAAATTGGTTTGGAAATAAAAAAAGAATTAAAGCAGGCAGGATTGAGTTCTCGTTTGGTAGTGAGTAAAGAAAAAACATTATCTTCGGTTGTTGTTGCTAAAAATAAGTGTCATGAATTTATCGTGGCTGAAGCTGATGGTAAAATTTATTTAGCTAAGACCTGTGCGGTCCAGGATTTTGAGGATTATTCCAGGCGCGATTTCGGCCGACCCAGTCGAGATCTGGTTTCGGGTAGTCTACCGCCAAAGTTAGCCCAGATTATGATCAATTTAGCTCAAATTAATCCAGATAAAAAATTGTTAGATCCGTTTTGTGGTTCGGGAACAATTTTACAGGAAGCGCTTTTAATGGGTTATCAAGATATTATTGGTTCGGATATTAGTAGCAAAGCGATTGAAGATAGCCGGCACAATTTGGAATGGCTGGGTAAAAATCTCACTTCTCGACAAGCCTGCCTGCGCAGGCAGGCTCGGGGTGACAATAGCCAAGATTATAAATTGTTGAATGTTCCAGTCCAAAATATTTCAGAAAAAGTAAAAGACGCAGATGCAATAGTCACGGAACCATTTTTAGGCCCGCCGTTGAAGGGGAGCGAGGGTCTCAACGAAATCAAAAAAATTATTCAAGATTTAGAGAAATTGTATTTGGAAGCTTTTGAGCAATTTAAAAAAGTTTTAAATCAAGGTGGAAAAGTCGTTATTGTTTTTCCTTATTTCAAAAAGTTTGATTTGACCTTGCAGATATTGCCAAACATAAAAAAAATGGGTTTTAACCCAATTAATTCTCAACAATTATTTTATAGCCGGCCAGATCAAAAAGTTTGGCGCCAGATTTTGGTTTTCGTAAAAGAGGAAGGGGCGAAACTCGGTTGAGTTCCGCCCTGAAGTTATCATGCCGCTATTTTAGCGGGATGGGGGTTTTAACCACGGCTTTAGGCCGGCGTTTCGTTTATGGCGAAACATTCACCCCAAAGGAGATAGGATCACCCCCTTTAGATGGATTTTGGTATACAGGTAGTACGGCACTTGGGGTCCATATCCTAGCCCTCCTTTCTAGAGTGCTAATTTTATTTTAGCATATCAATTACTGAAACGAAAATGGCACCCTTCGGCTTTCGCTCAGGGTGTTTAGTTGCTGAAACGGAAGTGACACCTTTCGGCTCCGCTCAAGGTGTTTAATTACTGAAACGAAAATGACATACGTCGCCGTCTTGCATTACATATTCTTTGCCTTCAAGTCGGATTAAGCCTTTCTCTTTGGCGGCTACTTCGCCGCCGGCGTTGACTAGGTCTTGCCAGTTGATTATTTCAGCTCGAATGAAGCCTTTCTCAAAATCGGTGTGAATTACGCCGGCTGCTTGCGGTGCTTTAGTGCCGGCTTTGATAGTCCAAGCCTTACTTTCCATTGGCCCGGAAGTAAAATAGGTAATCAAATCTAAAAGTTTGTAAGAAGCCTGAATTAAGCGGTCGAGTCCGCTTTGTTGCAGGCCTAAAGTTTTTAAATATTCTTTGGCTTCAGTTTCGCTGAGTTCAGAAATTTCTGCTTCAATTTTAGCAGAGATTGGGATGTAGTCAGTCTCTTGGTAGATTTTATCTTCATCGACATTCAAAACATAAAGCATTGGTTTTCTAGTCAAAAGATTCAGATCTTTTATATAAACTTGTTCTTCAACGCTCAATTCAACCGTGCTAGCCATTTTGCCCGCATCCAAGGCGGCTTTAATTTTTTCAACTACTGCTAAAGCCTTTTTGGCTTCTTTATCTTGACCATGAGTTAAGCGCACCAAATTTTGTTGGCGTTTTTCTAGAGTTTGCAAATCGGCGAAAATTAATTCTAGGTTAATTGTTTCGCGGTCGGATTGCGGATCAACTTTATTATTTATGTGCACTACATTTTTGTCAGAAAAGTTTCTGACTACCTGAGCAATTGCGTCAACTTCGCGGATGTGGGATAAAAATTTATTGCCCAAACCTTCACCTTTGTGGGCGTCTTTAACCAAGCCAGCGATATCGACAAATTCAATGGTAGTGGGCACAATTTTTTCTGACTTGGAAACTTTGGACAATGCCTCGAGCCGGTTGTCAGGAACAGCCACGGTGCCAACATTTGGATCGATGGTACAAAAAGGGTAGTTGGCAGCGTCAACTTGTTTTTTGGTTAGGGCTTTAAATAAGGTTGACTTGCCGACATTGGGCAGGCCAACGATACCGATAGAAAATGACATAGTTAAAAAGATAAATCCTAAATTCCAATTTCTAATGACTAAACGCAATTAGTTTAGCGTAAAAGTTAGATCTTGACAAGTCTGGGTAGTTGTGTTATCATTTTGTCTCTAGCTTAGGCTGGAAATTTTTTGAAAGGATGGATAGAATGATTTGTTCTCGTTGTGGTAGCTTTCTCTTTAACTGTTGGGGTTGTTGTCCTGGGAACAAAAATCAAACTCCGTCACCATCTCCCCCGAAGCCAAAGGAGAAGTGAAGGGTATGAATCAACCCGCTTGTTCTTTTTCGTTTGCGGTCCTTGTTGGCATAAAATCAACAAGGACCTACTCTCTTGTTATATGCGAGTTTTCACTCGCGTTTTTTTGTTGTATAATATAAGCATGAGTAAAAGAATTATATTTTTAATTATTCCAGCCTTATTTTTGCTAGGTGGTTGCCAAAAAGCTAATGATCTTGTTAGTGATCAACCGGTGACACAAACAGAAGCCGTGGCTAAGTGTCAGCAGCTCTGTCAGCAAAGATTGGCTGATGGCATTAATTTATCGGCCGGACCCTGTCTGTCGGAAAAATTGTTGCCGGACTGGGTTTGCGATGTGGCTCATAATCCAAGACAAGTGGTGGATGATAATTCTAATAATCAATGTCAAGTTTATCGTCAAGGAGCGATCGGTCATTTTGTAGAAGTAGATCAAAATTGTAAATTAATTAAAGCTAACTAGAATTATAAAATTCTAAATCATAATTTCTAAATCCTAAATAAGTGCTAATAACTAAAACAAAAAATATTAAAAATTAGAGTTTAGAATTTAGAGCTTAAATAGTTAATAATTTAATTACTAAATCTATGTTTAAACAAATCGGTTATGGTTTAGCAATTTGGCTTTTGATGCTAATTATCACATCAGCCATTATTGTTATGCCAGGCTCAGCTTTGATGGGCCAAATTTTACAGATTATTGTTTTGGGTGTTTTGGGGTATTTGGCCGCCTTTTTATATTTCAAAAAAACACCGGGTGATTATCAAGCTGGATTAATTTTGGGAATAATCTGGGTGGCAATTTATGCAATCTTAGATTGGGTCATTATTGGCATTGCCGCTATTTCTGGCCAAGGTGGAATTACTTTTAGTTATGCTTATACCTCTTGGTACTTGTACGTTAGTTTTATAGTTTTATTAGCGGCGACAGTTTTAGCCTCTCATTTTACTCGGGGCGGAGAATTGATGATTAAAAAACCAGCGACTCCACAAGCTTCTCCATTTAATAGCCAACCAAAACCTCAGCAGCCAATGGCAAATAGCAATCAATCACAACAGAATCAATCAAAATAATTTAAAATAAAAAATAGACATTGAGTTAAATCTCGTGTCTATTTTTTATTTTATCTAGTCGTCGAAACCAAATTCGCTATAGGTAATATTGTTCAATATACATTTAATTGCATATTTAACGTAAGGAATAGTGTTTGGTGGTAAATTGTCTAGGCCAAACCAGCTGATATCGTCACACTTGTCTGGTTCCATAATTTTTGGTACGCCAAAATATTGATCGGTTTGGACAAAAACATCAATTCTTTCTCTAATTTCCGGATTATTATTTTTTTCATAGCGGTGCATAATATGGACTACTTTTGTTTTGGCCGGATTAATGTCTAGGTCAGTTTCCTCTTTAGCTTCTCTAGCCATGGCTTGACGGAAAGTTTCACCACCGTCTAAATGTCCGGCGACTAAACTGTAATTGCCGTCTTCGTAACCAGTGTTAAGCCGTTTAGACATCAAGATTTTTTTGTCTTTGATGATAATCAGATAGGCAGCTGGAGTAATTTTAAATCTTTCTTTTGCCATAATTAATTTAGTAGTCTATTAGCCAGCCAGGTTCTTCTAATGGTGATGGTTTTAAATTCTGGCCTTTTTGTATGTGTCTATAAATATCATCTAGATAGTAAATATGTTCTATTGGCCCAGTTTGGATATTAGGTAGTGGCAAATCAGTATATTGAAGATGTTTTAGAAACCAAGCGGTTAATGGGTTGATCTGTTCTGGCCGTAAGTCGGCTAAATTTTTTATTTCACCGATTTCTCTTGTTTTTGGATTCAGTGTTAATTCTGATGGTTGATTGATGGTAAATAAGGCGCAATAACTATTATTAGCTCGATCAAAAACTACCCCATACCTTTTTGGTGAAAATAAATTTTTTAGTTCAGCGGTGTCACCTGTTTTATGAAGTCGACTTAAATATTCCCAAATTGGATGACTGGTACTGCCAAAATAAAGTTCTTCGGCCGCCTCTCTAACCATCGTGTAAGTTGCGGTCTCAAATCCTTGATTTATTAATCTTGAAGATAAAGTTGAGTTGGGCTTCGGAAAAATTGAGTTTTTTCCCTTTCGGCCTGATCAATTTTTCCGCCAACAACAGAAAATAAACCTTCGTGAGGGGGAGTTTTTCTTTCAACTAATATTGGTTTACCATTTTTGTCCAACAATAGACCTAACGAAGCAAATCTTGGTAATTCTTTTTTTTCTAAGCCAGCTGAGATGGTTTCTGCCATTAAGGCCTCGCTTTCAGTAACTGATAATTCTGTTTTTTCTCTGTTGCCAGGCCGTTCCCAATGGTTCATAATTTATTGTTTGCTAGTTTGTAAATATTTTTTAATAATGCTGCCACAGTCAATGGCCCAATTCCACCTGGCACTGGTGTAATAAAGCTGGCTACTTTTTCGGCCTTTGGGTCAACACTGCCAAACAGTTTTTTGTCTTCACCTAATACCGTGCCGGCATCAATTACCACCGCACCAGGCTTGATCATTGTGGCTTTAATAAAATGTTTTTGACCCACAATTGAAATTAAGATGTCGGCCATTTTTATTTTAGCTAGCAGGTCTTTGTCATCTGGGTTAGCCACCTCAGTTTTGAGGCCATTTTTTTCTAAAGCCTTGTCTAATGATTGGCTAAAGATTTCGTTTTTAGCCACAATTAATGTTTGTTTGCCGGCTAGATTTTCTCTAACTTGGCTCAAGGCAATTTGGATTGCTTGAATCAGCGGGGGAGTTAGTTGATTGTCGTCAGTCAAAAATTTTTCATAATTTTTTGGATGAAAAACGTCAACATCTTTTTTGGGGTCAATTCGCTCGATTATCTTTTGCGTGTCAAATTCTTTAGGTAGCGGCAACTGAACAATAATACCGTCGACAACCGGGTCGTTATTCAAAAAATCAATCATCTCTAGTAGGCCTTCTTGGTTGATGTCTCGGTAGCATTTTTCGCCACAAAGATACTCATGAAAATCAATGCCAACTTTTTGACAAGCCTTTTTTTTGCTATTAACATAAAGATGAGAGGCTAGATCTTCGCCAATTAAAACGGCAGCTAATCCTGGTCGACTGGGTAGCAGTTGGATTTTTTTTCTTAAATCCAATAAAATTTCATCGGCTAATTTTTTACCGTCAAAAATTTCAGCAGTTTTTTTAGATTTCGTATTCATCGATTTTAGTTAGGTTATTGTTTGATAAATAATAATTTTGGTAACTGGAATATTGGTATTGATTAAGATCGTTAGCGATATTGTGTTTTAGTGGATTTTTGTGAATGTAGTTTAGTTTTTCCAGAAAGTCTTGATGATTTCTGATGGCATGGTCGTAGAATGATTTTTGCCAGATTGGCTGTTGTTTTATCCTTTGCCTTTTTTCGCCAACCCATGAAGGGTCGGCTACGCGGAGTTGCGATTGACTCATGCGCAGTAGCGTTGGTTTATTTATGCCATTCTCTCGCGTAGCGGAACCTTTATGGTTCCGCGTCATCATCAAATATTTATAGGCAAAACTACCTTTAATCCTATGCATGACATCTGAAATTGTATTCCTTGGATTTGGCTTAATCAATAAATGGATATGATCGGGCATAATGACATACCCGAACAACTCAAAGCCGTATTTATCTTTACATTCGTTTAAAACTTCAATAAATAACCGACAACTCCGATCATCGCTGAAAATCTTTTCGTTGTCAAAGGTTTTACTGGTGATAAAATAAATTTGATTTTCTAGATTAAATCTTTTCAACATAGAATTTATTTGATTAAACGCTATGTTGATTGTGTCTATTTAGCTATGGCAGTGGAAAATCCTTACAAAGATCTTCGATCGTTTGTTTCAGTTCGTTTAGTTTTGTCTCTTGGCCAATTAGTTTTTTAAATTCTTTAATGTCTTTTTTTCTTTTTTCTTTATCATCAATTGTAAAGTCAAAGGCGCAGGCAATTTTGAGCGCTTGAGCAATAATTTCGCCAATTTTTTCCATTTCTTTTTCTTTCATCCCGCGGGTAGTTAATGCTGGTGTACCAAGCCTAATGCCACTGGGGTAAAAAGCCGACGCCGGATCGTTTGGGATGGTGTTTTTGTTAACCGTAATTCCGGCTTTTTCCAAACCTTCTTGGCCAAATAAACCCTTGCCTTTGCCAAAAGGGGTCAAGTCAATCAACAGTAAGTGATTATCAGTTCCGTTTGAAATTAATTTAATGCCGTTTTTAGTTAAAGACTCAGCTAAAGCTTTAGCGTTTTTGACAATTTGGGCGGCATAAGTTTTGAATTCCGGTTTTAACGCTTCGCCTAAAGCAACAGCAATGGCTGCGGTTTGATGATTGTGCGGGCCGCCTTGCAAACCGGGGAAAACGGCCTTATCGATTTTTTCTGGTAGTTCCGGATCTTTTTCTAAACCTTTTTTGGTCACCATAATCATTGCGCCGCGCGGACCGCGTAAAGTTTTATGAGTGGTGGTGGTAATGATGTGGGCATAAGGTACTGGGCTGGCGTGAGCACCTCCGGCAACTAGTCCGGCGATGTGAGCAATGTCAGTTGCAAAATAAGCACCAACTTCATCGGCAATTTTACTCATCTCGGCAAAAGGGAATTCTCGTGGATAAGCAGTGGCGCCACACCAGATTAGTTTTGGTTTGTGTTCTAAAGCTAATTGTCTGATTTCATCTAGATTCAAATAGCCGTCTTGGCCGACTTGGTATTGAGCGCTTTTGTAAAACCGACCGGAAAAATTTACACCCCAGCCGTGAGTTAGGTGTCCGCCGGCAAACAGGTGCTGACCCATGACCGTGTCGCCTGGTTCGAGTACGGCAAAGTATACTGCCTGGTTAGCCGGACTGCCAGAATATGGCTGGACGTTGACGTGCTCAACGCCAAACAGTTCTTTGGCTCTGGCAATGGCGGTTAGTTCCACCTCATCAATAAATTGATTGCCGCCATAGTATCTTTTTTTTGGGTAGCCTTCAGAATACTTGTCGGTCAAAATTGAGCCTAAAGCCTGTCGCACGGCTGGGCTGGAATGGTTTTCCGAAGGAATCATTTCTAACCCATTTTGTTGCCGATTGCCTTCTTTTTCGATTAATTCGGCAATTGTCGGGTCAGTATTTTCTAATTTTTTATTGATCATATTGTTGTTAGTCATTTATCACATTAATGTTAACAAAAACAAAACCGCCTGACAAACTAAAAACGGCGGCGGTTTTCGCAAATATTATTTAAATTCTAGGGATTCATAGATCATATATAAATATTACCACAGAATTGATTTTTTTGTACAGTTGGGTCTATAATAATTATAGACTTATCTTTTATCATAAATTTATGGGATTTTTTTGGAGCAGAGGAGGGGGGGAAACTTCATCCGGTCAATCACAAGAAAATTGGCGACTACCTGATTCTGAGAAATTAAATCAATCGTCCGAAACGGAGCCAGTTACTGTAGCCAATATTGGTTTTGAAGCTATTTTTGCCAATGTCGGAGATAATCTTGATGAACAACTTAGAATCGTTGATGATTTTGAAAGTGGCTTGGAGCGCGCAATAGAATATTTTAATGCTCAAATAGAAAGTCATAATACACCAGATTTGAATAGGATATTTATGAGCCTGACACCAGAAGAAAGAATAGGTTTTTTAGCCAACAAAACAGAGCTTGCCAGAAGATTGAAAGAAATTATTGCATTAAGTAATTTTCTTCAGTCTAAGAAAGGAACTGATTTTCCTCATATTGAAACTATTCTAGGAGATCGGAATCTTTTGAAGTATACGATTTTATCAGGAGAAAAAATGTTGAAAAAATTTGAAGTAGAATAATTTTTAACAAAATTAAAAAAAATCAAAGTTGCCGTTAATAGCAACTTTGTTCGATTATAAATTTTTAAGCATATAAGTTCCAATTTGTTTGTAGCCGAGTTTACGATAGTAATTTTTTACGCCAATGCCAGAGATGACCGCTGCTTTTTTTAATCCATTTTCTTTAGTCATTTTTTCCGCTTCGGCCATCAGTTTAGAACCTAAGCCACGATGTTGGGTTTTAGTGTCTAGGTCGCTGAGTTTTAAGGCGGGAATCATTTGGCCATAGACATGAAGTTCTCTGACTAAAGAAGCACCGCGCAATTCGGGGAAAATATTTTTTTCTGATTGGTCGTTGAAACGCAGGCGTAAAAAAGCATAAAGTTTTTTTCGGTCCGGGCTTTCAAAACTAATAAATATCTCAGTTCCTTCGGAAGCCCGATAAGTACGTTTAACCAGCTCAATTTTATCGGTGGTTTTGGCGGTGTTGCGGACTTCGCGGCAGTGAATGCACTGACAACTCCAGCCTTGAATTTTGGCTTCTTGCTGAAGGTATTGGCGTAGATTTGTAATGTTGTTACCAGCGGTAATACTTTCTTTGGGAATGTCTCTGATTAGGCGATTGATTCGCACATAGGGCGGAATAATTTTCTTGATGTCTAGCAGTAGTTTTAGCAACACTTTTTCTTTGTAGGGTTTGTGCTTGCCGGTTTTGTACCAGTTATAAAGTTCGGCAAATTCGTTAACCACTGTTGGGTAGATTTTAATTTGATCGGGCTGTAAATCTGGTTGGCTGAAAACGTATTTAAACATGGCTAAATCTTTGGCCGGAGTTGAACCCGGCAGATCTGGCATATAGTGATGGTCAACTTTAAAACCGGCTTCTTTTAACAAGCGCGTAGCGTCAATGGCGTTTTGTAAGGTATCACCGCGCTTGATGTAATCTAAAATTTTATCATCAGTGTGCTGAACGCCCAGTTGAACTCGAGTACAACCAAGTTGGCGCAATCTTTTAACTTCATTTTTATTAATATGGTCAGGGCGAGTTTCTAAAGTTAAACCAATAATTTTGTATTTAGCCGTTTCATTGATTTTTTGTTCCTCAATCAGACTTTTCATTTTTCTTTTCTTTTTTTTGCCGTAAGTGTTGGCGGCAAAAAAACAGCTGGTGATAAACCAAGTTTGGTATTTTTTGTCGTATGCCGACCAGGTACCGCCCAAAACAATCAGTTCAATTTTATCAACATCGTGGCCATTAGCTTCTAGGGCAGTGATGCGCGCAGCCATCATTTTTAGTGGATCAAATTGATTGCGCAAAGCCCGTTGCGCCGCTGGTTCATTGGATAAATAACTTTTTGGCATGATCAGTTCAGTGGGGCAATAAACACATTTGCCTGGACAGGGGAATGGTTTGGTTAAAACCGTAATTACCGACACGCCCGATAAACTTCTAACGGCCCGTTTAACTAAAAACTGTCTTAAAGCAGGCTGGATTTTAATTTGTTTTTTGGTGATTAGTTTTTTGTAGGCGGTTAGTAAAGCCGATTTGGGAGGTGGTGGTTGTTTGAATTTGCCGGCTTCTTGCCTGATGATATTTAAAATTTGCCGGCTATTTTTCAAAGGCCGTTTATTTAACGCTTGTATGATTGTCTCAAGTTGAGTATTATTCATTTATCTTTTTCTTATGAAAATCTTGGAAGCTAAAAATTTAATTGAATCGGTTAAGCAAACCTATAATCAGATTGCCAGCCAATGGGATCAGACCAGAAAGGGCGGTTGGTCTTTATTTTCGGATTTTTCGGCTTATATTAAGCCCAGTGATCGGATTTTAGATGTCGGCTGTGGCAATGGCAGACTAGTCGAATTATTCAAATCTGTCAATGTCAATTATACCGGTTTGGATATTAGCGAAGAGCTGATTAAAATTGCCCAGGCTAAATATCCGGATCGTAATTTTATGATCGGCAATTTAGTTGACTTGCCTGATTTTGCGACCCAATTTGATTCAGTTTTTGCCATTGCGTCTTTACATCATATCCCCAGTGAAAAATTGCGTAATCAGGCTTTAGAAAAAATTGCCTCAGCTCTAAAGCCGGGTGGTTATTTAATTATGACTAATTGGTGCTGGCACTCAAAAAAAATTTGGTGGTTATTAATTAAGTATACCATAGCTAAAATCTTTGGCCGAAACCAACTTGATTTTGGCGATATCTATATTTCTTTTGGTCAGGTTAAAAAAAAGCGATATGTTCATCTTTTTTCACAACGTAAATTGGCTAAAAAATTAAAAAAACAGGGCTTTGAAATCATTAAAAATGAGGTTTCCGAGCCTTCACCTAGGGGTTTTTTAAATATTGTCACAATTGCCAGGAAATGCTAAAATTAGACTAGATAACTATTAATTTTTTTAATCTATGTTCAAGGGAAAATTTTTAAAAAAATCATGGGGGCTGCTGGTATTGGGCCTTTTTTTGATTGCTTTGCCGGTGACGGTTTTAGCTGCTAATCAAAACGATTCGGTCTATGTGGCCGCCGATCAGATTATCGATGGTAATTTAATCAAATTTGGCAATGTGATTGATATTGCCGGAGCGGTTAAGGGGGACTTGATTGTATTTGGTAACACGATTACGATTTCTGGGCCAGTCGCTGGTGATGTAATTGCAGCTGGTAACGTTATAAAAATTACCGGTGATGTTAATGGCAGCGTACGAGTTGCCGGTAGTAATGTTGATATCGACGGCAACGTTGGTCATAACGCTTGGGTAGTGGCTGGTAATGTTAATTTTGGTGATCAATCAAGCGTTGGCTGGGATTTGTATAGTTCGGGGGGGAGTGTAACGGTTAAAGGTGATGTTGATGGTAATTTAGCGGCTGCTGGGGGTAATATTATTATTGCTAACAAGGTTGGTAAAGATGTGAGTTTAGAGGTTGGTAAAGATGGTCAGATTATTCTTTATCCAACTGCTAAATTAGCCGGCGACTTAAATTATAAAGCCGACAAAGACAGTCAATTGGTCTTGCAAGATGGCGCTCAAGTCGCGGGCGAAACTAGTCGAAAAGCCATTCCAGTAGCGTCAGGTCAAGAAGCGCAGAAAGCTTTTTATGCCGCTTTTGCCGTTGGAAAATTAATCGCGCTATTTGGTTTGTTAGTGGTCGGCTTGCTTTTGGTTTCTTTAGCGCCGAAGTTTATGGTTAGAGTTAATGATAAAATGATGCAAAAGCCAGGAGCTTCGATTGGTTGGGGGGTAATCTTTTTCTTTCTAACCCCGATTGCCGTTTTTGTTTTAGCTATTACTTTAATTGGCTTGCCGTTGGCTTTGATTTTAATTCCATTGTGGTTGATTGCTTTGTACTTAAGTAAAATGGTGGTTGGCTTTGTAGTTGGTTGGTGGCTATTTGTTAAATTATCTAAAGGCAAATACCAAGGTAACTTAGTTTGGCCATTGATTATTGGTTTATTGGTGGTGGTAATTGTTGGCAGTATTCCAGTGATTGGTTGGTTAATAATGCTAGTGGCAATTTGGTGGGCTTTGGGTGGGGTACTCCAGGTTAAAAAAGAGATAATTAAAGAATTACAATAAAATGACCAGAGAAGAAAGACAGCAAGAAATTGCGGAGTTAAAGAAAACATTTTTTGCTAATATCGAAAAATCTACTCCTCAATGGATTAAAGATGAGCCAATTTTTGATTTGTCTAACTCGGGCGAAATTAAATTTACCTTAAACAAGGAGTTGATTGATAAATACCAGCTTGATCGTTGGGCCGCTGATTACGAAAAAGAAGCTAAAGTGTCTACCAGTGGAGTTAGAGGGCCACAAAATGTGGTCTACTATTGGGATACTAGATTTCCAATTAATCAGCTTGGCGTGGCCTTGGCGACTTTAGCAAAAACGGAAGTTTTAAAAGAACAAATTAAAGATCGACCGATTAACAAGATTGTTTCTGGTGAAGTTAGATATAATACTAATCATTATATTGATTTAATCTCTAGGATTCAGGCGCAGCAAGGGATTAATATCCATCATCCTTATAATGACGCTATTACAACAATTTGGATGACTTCTTTTTTGATATTTATGTTAGATTTTGATGGTGGAGAGTATGTAACTTCCAGCCACGCGATTTCTTCTAAAACATCGACTAAAGATCTCGATAATCAAGGTAGTCAGTTTATGCCCGAGATGTCTTTATTGTTTGTTGAAAAAATTAAATCTTATTTGCAACAAGCAAAAGAGAATTCTGGTGGTTTTACAATCACTCTGTCGGCTCGAGATGTAACATCGATTGTCCAAGATTTCGATGGGTTTGATTTGTATGTTGAATATTTAAGACGGGGCGTTGGCAATGATTTGAATCTTAATTATATTAAGCAAGCGGCTGAAAAAGGGATGAAGATAATTTTTGACGCGGTTGGTGGTTGTATGAATTTTAATATGAAGCCGATCCATGAGCGTTTAGGTATTTCCGATTTATATGTTTGGCGCAATCCCGATCAAGATCCATTTTTCCATGGGATTGGAAAAATCTGGCGGGTGGATGAAAAATCTGGCCAAAAAGAATTTTTTGATTTGTCTTGTGATTCCACTCTTTTGCCGGTGGCAAAAACAATGGGTTATGAATATGATTTAGCTCAATCAGAGATTGGTCAGATTGTTTTAATTACCGATCCAGATGGTGATCGATTAGTGGCTGGCCAGGTTGAACCGGCAGAAAAAGCCAGGAAGCTCGATGATTTGGGCATAAATTATCTTCAAATTGATGATAAAAAAATATTTTCAGTTTATGATCCAACTTTTTCTTTTTTAATGACCGCAGATTTTTACGCTAAACAGTTAAAAGCCGCTGGTCAGTGGGATAAACATTCACGGGTCATGATTACTACCGCACCGTCAAGTAAAATGTGGGATGAGTGGGCGGCTAATCAGGGAGCTAAAGTGATTTCTTGTCCGGTTGGTTTTAAAGAGATTGCCAATATTATTAAAAAGATTGAAAAACAGATCACGGCTAATCCAGAAAAAGAGGTAGTATTGACAGACATTTTTGGTCAAGATTTAAATTTGGGTAAAGATCCAAGAATTATTTTTGCTGGCGAAGAAAGCGGTGGGATGATTACCGGCCCAGAAGAATTTATTGTTAGTAAAAATGGGCGTAAGGCAATTGCGATGCGCGAAAAAAGCGCTGGTGAGGCATCAGTTATTATGAGTGCGGTGGCGGCTGATTTATTTTTAAAGAAAAAATCATTATCGGATTATTTGGAAGAAATTTTTGCGGAGAATAATATTGTTAGTCGTTATTATTTTAGGAATGATATTGTCTATTATAATGAAAGTGAACCGGATCCAGAAAAGATGAGAGCCGAGAAATTAGCTGGCGAAGTAAGACGCGACAAAACCGATAAATTTTTTCTTGGGTTGGCTTTAAGTTATCGCCAAAAAAAGATTAGTTTGGATGATGTTAAAAAAGTATTGTCTGAAGTTTTTAATGATCTAGACTTTTCTGATTTATTAGATATTATTTTCGTCGGGGAAAGCACTCAGTTTAGGTTTACCAACATGTTTGTTCAGGTTAGGCGATCTGGCACAGACGCTAAGATGAGAGGGTATGTTGGTGGTGCAGATAAAGCACGTTGTCTAAAATATATGGAAGAACTTTTTAATTATGATGGCCAGCTAACGCAAGCGTATGAAGAATTAGTGCCAAAGGAATTTTATGATAATATTTATCAATTAACCGATAAGCTTTATAAAGATTATTTTTATAAAGATATTTAATCTAGAAAAAATGAGCCAAGAGCTTGTGGGCTTTATTAATAAGAATAATTTATGACAGAACAAAACTCGTCTGTTGTCACGGCAGCAGTAACCGAGCAGTCAAATATTTTGCCAGCTAGAAAATTGTTAGTAAAGTCTTGGCACTTATTTAAAGATAGCTGGTTGGAATTTTTAAAAGTTTATACTGGTCTGTTAGTTGGGCTTTTAGTCTTGATGATTATTTTTGCAATCTTTTTCTTTGTTACTGCGTTTGCAACCCATGGTGATAATCAATCTTTTCTTGTTGTCTCAAATATAATCTTAAGTTTGCTGGGGATAATTGCGGTTATCTTTATTTTACACTGGGTGATGGTGGCTCAATATCTTATACTTAAAGACTTGCCTAACATTACTGCTTGGCGGGCGCTTAAAAAATCAGTGAAAAAAGTTTTGCCTTTTGTTGGTCTGAATTTGATAGTGGGCCTAATAACTTTTCTTGGATTTTTACTTTTGGCCGTGCCAGGTATTTATTTAACTATTAGTCTGTCCTTTGCGGCTTTTATTCTAGCCATTGAAGATGGTAAGGTATTTTTTTCAATCAAAAAGAGTTATCAGCTGGTAAAGGGTTATTGGTTCACGGTTTTTTCCCGCGCCTTAGTGCTTCAGATTTGTTTGATGGCTTTTATTTATTTGATTGCCGGTTTATTTATTTTGATACCGTCAGTCTTAAAATTAAGTAGCAGCGCTATCGGTATTTTTGGTTTTGTTGGTACTGTCGTGTTTTATATTCTGTTGATTCCGGCAATAATAATTTCTTTGATGTTTAATTATTATCTTTACCAGGAAATTAAACAAGCTAAGGAGGTTAAAAAAATTGAGACTGATTTAATGAGCGGTTGGAAAAAATTTGGTTTAAGTTTAATAATTATTTTTGGGTTGATTTTGTTCATTGGTATTTCTGTAGTTCTGCCTTTAATAAAAACTTTTTCTGCTGTGTCTGATGCTAAATTTCAGCCTAATTTAATTGAGGATATGTCAGACGGTCTTGACCCAGTATTAACGAGTTATGATTATGCAAAAAGTGTATATGCTGGTTTGGTTTTGGATGATTATAAAGCTGGCTTTGTGTTGGGTGGTCAGCATGTCACCGATGGTGAGGTAGGTACATTAACTGACGATCAAATCCAATCTTTGCAGAATCAGTCGTTTGTTATTGGCTATGGCATGGGTTTTGATTATACTTGTTCACAGATTAAATCAGAATCAGAGTGTACTCAATTAATATCACAAATTCAGCAAGAAATTATATCGCAATTATATAATTAGTTTAGATAATTAAAATTAAAATTTATGTCTTATATTTTTTCCTCACCGTTACTTATTATTATCGTTTTGGTTATTTTGTCTTCAATTAAGCAGATTAATCAATATGAAAGAGGTGTAAAGTTTACACTTGGTAAGTATACCAAAACCATAGAGCCGGGTTGGCGGTTGGTTTGGCCGATTTTTCAATCAATGCGCAAAGTCGACATTAGAGTTAAGGCCGTTGATGTGCCGGACCAAGAATCAATTACCAAAGATAATATTTCAGTCAAAATTAATGCCGTTATTTATTACAAAGTTTCCGATGCGGCTAAGGCAGTAATTGAAGTAGAAAATTTTAATTACGCTATTTCCCAGTTGGCTCAAACCACCATGCGTAATGCCACTGGTGAAGTTAGTTTAGATGAGTTGTTGGCGAATCGCGATCAGATTTCACAGCGGATTCAAAAAATTGTTGACGAGGCTTCCGATCCGTGGGGGATTAAAGTGATTAATGTTGAACTTAAAGACATCACTTTGCCCGAAGATATGAAGCGCACCATTGGTAAGCAAGCCGAAGCCGAACGGGAACGACGGGCAGTAATTATTAAAGCCGAAGGAGAAGTAGTGGCTGCTGAAAATATGGCCAAAGCCGCTCATATATTGTCTTCATCAACTGGGGCTTTGCATCTACGAACCCTTCAATCTATCAATGACATTTCTTCTGATCAGTCAAATACAGTAGTTTTTGCTCTACCATTAGAAATTCTTAGAGCCTTTGAAACTTATAATCAAACCAAGAAGCAATAAGGGATTGTTTTGGGTGAGTTGAAATAAAAGGTGAGGCTTTTTACGCCTCACCTTTGTTGTTTGGTGGAATATAAAAAAGAATTATAAAGGCCAGGCTTCCACGCCTGGCCGGAAAGAATTTTTATTTTGTATCATCCGATTCATCTTCATCTTTCTCGTCATCATCATTTTCTCTTAACATTTCATCGGTTATCTGATCGACCTCTTTTTCGTCAACCGTTCCTTCTTCGACTAATCTATTTTCTTGGAGAAACCAGACTGCTAATTTATCAATATTTAATTCCCAGTTGATTGATTCGTCATTCTTTAATCTAACGCGCATTTTCCAACTATTACCACCTGGATTAGGTTCAATTGTAAAATAAGCTGGGTAAAAACCAATATCAATTTTATTTTCCTCTAACTTTCTTTTTATTTTAGGATCACTATTCACCCAAGTAATCAGTTCACCACTTTTATTATTTTCGCTATTGCCTGTGCAGAAAAAGGTATCTCCATTGTCAGTTATTTTAATAAAAAATGCATAATCTTCGTCTGTTTCTCTATAATCCACCTCTCTTGATTTGATATTATCCTCGATACTTTTCCATCTTTCAAGCATTTCTGCAAATTCAGGATTTTTTCCCGCTTTTTTTCCCAGTCTTCAAATGGGTTTTCCTCTGGGTTTGATTCCCATGGATTTTTTTCAGACATATTTTTATTATGAATCAGTAATTATTATAAAGCCACATCTGGCCTTTGGTTAATTTTGGACAGTGTGTTTGATTAATTCCAATGAATAGTGTTTGCCGGTCAAATAGTCTTTGACCAAATCTTTAATGTCAACGTCGCGTAAGGTTTGGTTGTCCATTGCATATATTTCATCGGGGCTAAACCACTTAATTTCGGAAACATCGTTGTGTAAAGTTTTTTGTTTGTCAGTTTTAATTTTTCCGATAAAAATTATTTTAATGGCGTGCGGGGTAGCATTATAGTGATCAGTTAAGTCTTTCCGGACCAGTGAACAAATGCTTAGTACTCCGGTTGGCTCAAATTCAAAACCGGTTTCTTCTTCCACTTCTCTTTTAACGCTAATAATTGGATCTTCGCCAACTTCAATCCAGCCAGCCGGTTGATTCCACTTCCCGTTGTCTGGTTTGTCGGGCATATTTTCTTTGACTAAAGCAATTTTACCATCTTTTTCTAGAATAGCTCCGACTACTCCGAAAGTTTGGGAAAAGTATCTTGGCATATTTAAAAATTATTTTTTATTTCAGCTAACGTCCGCCGCTATGAAATCGTTTTAATGTTTAATAGCGGCTGTTAGCTGATGTAATTATAAACATTTATCAGAAAGCCTATTTAGCGTTTAACCGTTTTTTTGTGTCCTCTATGGCCTGCTTAGTGAACTTGTGTTCAGGGTCTTTATTGCCAGGGTCAATTTTTAGGCATTCTTGTAATTTTGCCAACGCCTTATTATATTCACCTAACCTAAAGTAACACTCACCAATTGAAAATAGAGCAACGAACGATTGCGGATTAATGAGTAAAGACTTTTCAAAATCTAAAATAGCTTCCTTGTTTTGATTAAAGTCTACTTGGGCAAAATCCATTTTTGTTAAGCCTCGATTGTCTAAGGCTTCCCAGAAATTAGGATATATTTCAATTGCTTCGGTATATTTTTGAATTGCAAGTGGCTGTGCTCTCAAATCTTTCAATTGGTTTGCCTCTTCGAATAGGAGGTAGGCTTCTTTTGGAATTTTTTCTTCTTTGCTTATTGGCATGTTGTTTATAATTATTTCAGCTAACGTTTCGGGCTAGCCGAAGTCCCGCGACCGCGGGATTTGGGTGAGCGAGCTAAGAAAATTATTTCATTACTTGCAAGAAGTCTGTCTTCGGATTTCGATCGATCAGCCGATGAGCTTGTTTCATTTCCTCCGGTGTATAAATATAGATGATTTTGAATTTCCCAGAGGTCGTCTTATTCACTTGGTCATGCACGACTTTAAGGATATGTACCAAGCCCCAATAGAGCCACTTACCATCGATATTATGCACAAGAAACACTCTAACCGGAGGAGCGTGATAGATTCTAATTTTATCTTTGTCTCTAAATTCAAATACTTTATCTTTAAAAGCCTTGGCCGTGAAGGGTTTCTTTTTATGTTGCTCATAATCTAGCTCACGAGGAAAACCCTGATCTGAGGTGATTTGGAGTGTATCATTTGTCTCAATGAAACTACCCATAGTGGTAATGAAATAATTTTTTAGCTCGCGAACCGGCTAGCCCGTGTTAGGTGATGTTTTATTTTTTACTACAATTAGTGACTCTTTAGTTGGGTGAAGGTTTTGAACCGTAACATTATAGCCAGCTTTGCGTAATTCTTGCTCAACTTTTTCTGTTATTTCTGGTCCAGTGGGATTGCCTGTCATTTTTATTTCGCCTTCTAGTTTTAGATTTTGTAACGCTTTTGCGAAAATTGAGGAGAATGTCTGAATTTCAGGCTCACCATATTTATGACAATGCACATTAATAGAAGGATTTTCCGGGAATATAATTAGATCAAATTTTTGTCTATCTTTGAATTCGGGCCACTCTTCAAACATGTCGAAAATTTTAATTTGAAAGTCATCTGGCAAATGTTTTGGCTCGACATCAGCTAAAATAATATTGTCTTTGTTGACGCCTAGGTGTACGAGTAATCTTTCTAAGTAAGCCGCACCAGCCCCGACACTTAACATTTTTTTTCCGGATCGTTTTTAAAATTTTCAACATCTGCTTCTGTGATCAAGTCTTTCCTAAAATGTACACTTGGGGCGAAATAAAGACATTTTGTCTCAGGTGGGTGAATACAAAAATCCTCATCCTTAAATTCAGGAAAAAGCTGAGATTCTATCTCTCTAATTTGTTGCCAATATGGTTTTGGCTGTTCTATAGTTGGTTCAAAACTTTCTGGTGTAGACATAGATGTAAAAAATAAAATTTCAGCTAACGTTTCCGGGCTAGTCGAAGTCCCGCGAACGCGGGATTTGCGTGAGCGCGCTAAAAATTATTAATGTTTAATTTGGCCATAAATCTTTCTCTACCACTATTCCCTTATTCTGTAGGCTTTCTTCAAGTTTATTAAACCTTTTCTGTAGACGGGAAGCATTTAGATATGCTCTAACCCCCATAAGGAGCGCAACTATTGTTATAAATTCATTTATTTTTTCCATATTTTTTCTTAATAATTTTTAGCAAGCACGAACCGACTAGCCCGTGTTGTGTGAAGTATTTTATTTTTATTAATTAAAATTCAACTATATTATGCCAGATATTTTTTTGTTGTTTTCTTGCCATTTCCATTTAATGTCTACCTCTGTTTTACGAATAGTCTCACCCCTATAAACATTCATAAGAAGGTTATCGGTATCTTTCTTAATATCGTTTGCATGGTTAAAATAAGTGGATGAATTATCAACATTTTTTGATAATTCGTTATAGAAAGAAATCAGGTTTTTAAAAAAATCATCAATTTCAGTTGCCGGTGGAATTATGTTATCTTTTTCTGCCTTAACATCCCGATGGGCAAATATTTTTGATCTTAGATTTTTCAATTTTTTAATTATAGCTTTATTTTTTGAAACGAACAGTTTTGTTTTATCGTTATTAATTTTGTACAAAGATAAGGAGTCATCTCTGTTGTCGAATGAGTGACAAAGCAACATTATTGCGTTAACAAGGAAAGCTCTTTCAGCTGCAACAAAAAAATTTTTGTGGTAATTTTGGATTTCAACATATTGTTTAGCTAATTCTTCAGAGACCATATCTTTAGATTTTGAAAAAAACAAAATTTGCCAGGCATTAAAAGAGACCAGAGCTTCGTAGATATTAGCTCTAAAGTAATTGATGATTTCTTTTTTGTCGATATCTTTTGATATATAGTTGAATTTTAATAAAAATATTTCACACAACGTTTCAGTATATGCGATGTTTTGCGGAGTGAAACGGAGCAAAATATGGGAGAGCGAAGTGCAACGAGCGAACCGCATATACTGT
>JAFGGX010000028.1 GCA_016930315.1 Candidatus Buchananbacteria bacterium | reverse complement strand
TTTAGCTGGCATTGTGATTTTGGCCATTAATCCAACTAAGCAGTTGGGGGATACTCGTAACGCTCAACGTCGAGCTGACGTTAATACTATTATTAATGCTGTTTATCAATATTCTATTGATAATAATGGCATCATTCCAGCCTCAATTACCACCACTCAGACCGAAATTTGTAAAACTGGCGGCACCTGTACTGGCTTGGTCGATTTGTCTGCTTTAACCACCGATGAAAAATATATTACTTCAATTCCATACGACCCAACCGGTTCTTCAACCAATGGTGCCGGTTACGAAATTTTAAAAACCGCTAATGGCCGGGTAACTATAGTTGCGCCTGATGCAGAACAATCCGTCACTATTTCTATCACCCGTTAGTTTTTTAATTTGGTTTTCGAAGTTTTTGAAGGCTTAATAATTTAGTTTGAGGAGGATGTCTTTATACTCGCGGCAGTTTAAGTGCTCGAATTACTTTTTTTAACAAAAGGCGGTTTTAGCCGTTTTTTAATTTATTTAAATATATGAGTATTATTTATGGCATCGATGATCAAAAAATAATCACGCCATTAATGGTGCGCGATGCAATGTTGGAATGTTTTTATCAGGCTCATTGCGAAGCCTCTTCTTTGGGGATTGATGATGCGTCGGTCAATCGTGAATATTGCCATGAAATTGTTCGGAAAATGTTTAGTAATATTGGCGGCAATTTTGATCAGCCAACTAAGCAGGATATTTTAAAAGCGATTGAAGCCTTAAAGACATTTTCCCAGAGTTTTCGTAAACCGGAAATTATTAAAAAACACGTTGTTGAAATTATGAAGTTGGTTGATAAATTGAAATAAATTATGGCCAGTCATGAATTATTGGAAAATTTAGATTTAGTTTTTGATCGTTTAAACGACGGCTTGTTGTTAATTGAGTTAAATGGTCAAATTGTTAAGGTTAACGAGGCGCTATTGAAGATGGGTGGTTATAAAAGAGAAGATCTGGAAGGTAAAAACGCGATGAAATTAATTAAGATTTTTCCACCGGCCAGCTTGAAAAAAATTGTTGGATCATTTGCTGATGCAATGAAAGGAGTACCCAGTGATCGTTATGCGATTGAAGCTAAAACAATTAAAGGTGAAGCTAGAGTTCTTGAATTGAGCAATTCTTTGATTAAAAAACAAGGCCGAACTATAGGTGTCGCCGTTTCGATCCGCGATGTTACGAATAAAATCAATTTAGAAGGTCAATTAAAAACCAGCGAAGAGCGGTATAAAATATTATTTGAAAGTTCTCGGGATGCAATTATGCTTTTGGAGCCGCCGAGTTGGAAATTTACTTCAGCTAATCCGGCAACAATTCAATTATTTAACGCCAAAAGTCAAAAAGATTTTGTTTCTTTGGGGCCGTGGGATGTGTCACCAGAAAAACAGCCGAATGGTAAATTATCAGCTAATTTGGCCAAAGAGGCAATTGATAAGGCGATGGCCGATGGTTCTTATTCTTTTGAGTGGGTTCATAAAAAAATAAGTGGTGAGGAATTTCCAGCTATGGTTTTATTAACCCGCATGGATGTTGGCGGTCAGCAGTTTTTACAGGCGATGGTCAGAGATATTTCTAAACAAAAAGAGGCCGAGGCTAATCTGGCTAAACGATTAGCTGATTTAGAAAGATTAAATCGATTGATGGTCGGCCGAGAACTAAAAATGATTGAACTGAAAAAAGAATTAGAAAAACAAAAAAAATCTACTTAAACATAAATATATGGCTGAAAAATTAGAGTGGAAATCGGAGTATAGTGTTAATGTTAAAGAAATTGATGAGCAGCACAAACAATTATTTAAAATCTTTAATGAATTGGTTGGTTTTTTAGATATTGGATTAGATCAAGAAAAAATAAAAAAAATTATTAGCGATATTGTCAATTTTAAAAAAGAGCATTTTGCCACTGAGGAGAAATATTTTCATTTGTTTAATTTTTCTGGTACGGCCGAACACGAGCAACGTCATAGAATGTTTGATGACAAAATTAAAGAAATTTCTGGAGAATATCAAGACGATGTTTTTGGCTTAGGCTTTGCTTTGGTTGATTTTTTGGGTGATTGGTTAATCAGTCATTTAATGGATATGGATCAAAAATATAAAGAATGTTTTAACGAGCATGGCTTGTATTAAAAAATAGTTTAATGTTAAATTTGAGTTGATGAAAATTAAGCAAAAATTTAGTTTATTTTTTTCTTTACAATTAATAATAATGATGATTGTGGTTGGTTTAGTTATAATTTTTCTTTCATCTCAGGTTAGTCGGTCGGAAATTATTGCTCACTTGCAGACAACCGTTGAATCACGAACCCATCATATTGAGACCTATTTTGAGCAAAGCATTGAGCGATTGAAAATGTTAACCAGTCGAACTAAATTAAGAGAATTATTGAAAAATTATAATCAAAGTCAGGGCTTGATTGACAAAGAATCAATGAAGGGTATTATTCAAGATGCCAAAATGACAGCCGCCGATCTTGATCAGATCTTAATTATTGGTTTGGATGGCCGGGTAATTACTAGTACTGACGAAGACCTCATTGGTTATGATTTTTCTAATCAAGATTTTTTCATTGTCGGCAAACAGACCGAAGGGGTTTATTTGCTACAAAAGCCATCCGGTGAATTTAGAATTTTTGTTTTTGGCCCTCTTGATCTTAATAATCAGTTGCTGGGAGTCGGGGTAATGCTTATTAATTTAGATGAATTGGATGGTATTATTTCTGACCGAACTGGTTTAGGCGAAACTGGCGAAGTGATTGTCGCTTTTTATGATACTAATGGTGTCAGACGATACCCATCCCCGAGACTGTTTGAGTCTCGAGCCATTGATCAATCACAAGAAAGTGTTGGTACGGCCTTGCCGATGAAAGAAGCTTTGAAGGGTAATCATCAAACCTTCGAAGACATTTTAGATTATCGTAATGTTAGAGTAATGGCGGCTTCGTCCTATGTTAAAATTGCTCATTTGGGGGTGGTGGCGAAAATGGATCGATCCGAGGCATTAGCTGGTGTAAATAGGGTCGGTGAGTATTTCATTTTTATATCATTTATTTTTATTATTATTTTTTATTTTTTAAATTATTTTTTGTCTTCTAAATTAGTTAAACCAATTGAAATACTACGTCGTGGTATTCGAATAGTCGAAGGTGGTAACTTAGACTATAAGGTGGCAATTGATTCACAAGATGAAATTGGCCAACTTTCTCGCTCGTTTGATCAAATGACTCAGTCGATTAAAAAAGCCTATGATGAAGTTGAATTAAAAGTTCAAGATCAAACTCAGCAAATCAAAGAGTCAAAAATTGAGTTGGAAAATCAGCAAAAAGCCCTTTTGAATATTCTAGAAGACGTTGAAAAAGAAAAAATTAATTCTGAATCATTAGCTAAAGATTTAGAAAAATTTAAGTTAGCTGTTGATAATGCATCGGATCATATTGTGATTACCGATCAGGATGGAACTATTTTGTATGCAAATAAGGGGATGGAAAAAATCACCGGTTTTAAAATTAAAGAAGTTTTAGGCAAAAAAGTTGGCAGCAAAGCAACTTGGGGTGGGCTGATGGATTCAGATTTTTATAAAAAGATGTGGAATACAATTAGCGTTAAAAAACAAGTTTTTATCGGTGAATTAAAAAATCATCGAAAAAACGGAGTACAGTATGAAACGTCAGCTAGCATTTCTCCAATTTTAAATCAAAATGGTAAAGTGGTGTTTTTTGTTGGAATCGAAAGAGACATCACCAAAGAAAAAGAAGTTGATCGAGCTAAAACTGAGTTCGTGTCGCTGGCTTCGCATCAGTTGCGTACTCCGTTGTCTTCAATTAATTGGTATACGGAAATGCTTTTAGCTGGCGATGCGGGAAAAATAAACAAAGAACAGAAAAGTTATTTAGAAGAAGTATATAAGGGTAATAAACGGATGGTTGATTTGGTTAATTCTTTGTTGAATGTATCGCGCTTAGACTTGGGAACATTTATTGTTGAGCCGGAGTTAACAGATATTCCACCGTTGGCTATTAGTGTGATTGATGAACTTAAACCAATGATTGCAAAAAAGCAATTAAAAGTGACTCAGCAATATGATAAAAATTTGCCTAAGATTAATGTTGATCCAAAATTATTGCGGGTAGTTTTCCAGAATTTATTATCTAATGCAGTTAAATATACACCAGAACAAGGTTCGGTGGTTGTTGAATTACATCTGATTAAACCTGGCCAGGCGGTTGGCAAAGAAAAAATTAAGGTTGGTAGTTTGGCGATTATTGTATCGGACACTGGTTTTGGTATTCCTAAAGATCAGCAAGATAAAATATTTGTTAAACTTTTCCGAGCCGATAATGTTCGAGAAAAAGATACCGAAGGTACTGGCTTAGGCCTTTACATTGTCAAGTCAATTGTCACTCAATCAGGTGGAAAAGTTTGGTTTGATTCGGTGGAAGATAAAGGGACCAAGTTTTATGTTGTCATTCCTTTGTCGGGCATGAAAAAAAAGGAAGGAACAAAAACGATTGGCTAATTATTATTTAAAAATATGAATAAAAATAAAGTTATTTTAGTGCTTGAAGATGAGTTGCCTTTGCTTGATGCAATTAAAAGTAAGTTGGCCAAAAGCGGTTTTGAAGTAGTAACTGCTCGTTCAATTGAACAAGCCAAAAATCACATTCAAGATGTTGAAAATATTGATGCTATTTGGCTCGATCATTATCTTTTGGGAAAAGAAAATGGTTTAGATTTTGTTGCTTGGTGTAAAATTAATAATGATAAATGCGATCGTATTCCTATTTTTGTAGTTTCTAATACGGCTAGTCCAGAAAAGGTGCAGTCTTATCTAAAATTTGGAGTGGAAAAGTATTATATCAAAGCCGAAAAAAGACTGGAAGAAATTATTAGTGATATAAAAAGTTCATTGTTTATTGAGTAGGTGGTGGTTAATTTAAATATAGTTTTATTTTTATTTTGTAACTATGGCTAAGAAAAAAATTTTAATTGTAGAAGATGAGCTGCCTTTACGCCGAGCTTTAGTTGATAAATTGACACGTGAGGGCTTTTTGATTTTAGAGGCAGAGAATGGTAAAGTAGGATTAAATTTGGCGTTGACCAAAAAACCAGATTTAATTTTGTTAGATATTATTATGCCAGTGATGGATGGGATGACGATGCTAAAAAAGTTACGGAAAGATGCTCGGGGTAAAAATGCTAGGGTAATGATTTTATCTAATTTAAGTGATGTTAAAAAAATCCATGAATCAATTATTCAAGGATCTTATGATTATTTAATTAAAACCGATTGGAAGATTGAAGATGTAGTGACTAAGATTAATCAGTATTTGCAAATTTAGTTTTGATTTTTGGTTAATTTTATAATTTAAAGTTAATGCCAGAGCGGAGGGGACGGATTCTCCGCAGCCAAACTCGTGATGTAGTTTTCGGAAGGAATAATTTTTTATACGCGGATACGCCTTCACCTTACGTTTCTAATGGAATACTTTTGTATTCAGTTCGGTGCGGGATAGGCGAACCAACGGAACTATTTTTGGTTCAATAGTTTTTCTGCCTGCACTAAAGTTTTGATAGACCAGTCGAAATTTTATAATTTTATAAATATTGAACGGAGGGGGCGGGATTCGAACCCGCGAGACCCTTTCAGGTCTAACAGTTTTCAAGACTGTCCTATTCAACCGCTCTAGCACCCCTCCGTTCAATATTCATTTTTTAATGTAGGCTGGCAAGACCGTTCCACCTGCCTGCCGGTAGGCAGGTTAGACCGCTCTGGCACCTCTCCGATTTTAGCGGGACAAGAGTATTATTTTCAAATACTCCGGCACCTCCCCGCCCTGTTATTAAATTCGTTTTTACTACTCTATTAAAGCAGAAATTAATGTTTTGGTCAATTTTTTGTAAAGAGAATGCCCAGTCAGATTAACCGACTGGGCTTTTGAGCTAGGCTACTAGAAACGTTCGCCTGCTTAGGCGGCGGTCGACAAGGCCAGGAACCAAGGCATCTTGAGGTCCTCGGGGGTGATAGCTACACCGTTCTCATCGTCCAGCCGAACCGAGATTACCCTGTTTGTAGTTTTGTTGTAGAGAATGGCTACAACAAGGCCGTTGCCCATCTGCATGAAATGGAGACATTCGCCTTTTTTGCTCCCTTCTTTATCAGGCATTTCTTTGTTGCTGCGAAAGCCTTTGGAATAAAGTATCATGGTAACGGTTCGTAGTTTTTTACAGTCATACCAGTCAATAATTTCCCCCAGTTTTTTTGTAGGCATGGTTGCGTCTCCTTCTAAGGTGCGATTCGTATTTAGTATTTATCAGATTTTGCTATTTTTGTCAATGTTGTGCTATAAATGAAGTGCAGGTAGAATAGAATAAGCTATTTAATGAAATTCCAAGCTCTAGACAGGATCAAAATCTCAATTTTTAAATTCAAAGTATTTTAATTATTTAGATTTTAGTTATTGGAATTTATTTAGGATTTTAATTTACTATGGCAGGCGAAATTGACGAAATTAAAGCGCGAGTAGACGTTGTTGATTTAATCAGCGAGTATATTCGTTTAAAACAATCCGGCACTAACTGGAAGGGTTTGTGTCCTTTTCATAATGAAAAAAGCCCTTCTTTTATGGTTTCGCGGGATAAGCAAATTTGGCATTGTTTTGGCTGTAGTGAAGGCGGAGATATTTTTACTTTTATTCAAAAAATTGAGGGTGTTGAATTTGCTGAAAGTCTGAAAATTTTAGCTCAAAGAGCCGGAGTAAAATTGCAGAATCAGAATCCAGAAAGTATCAGCCAAAAAAATAGTTTGGTTGATATTTGCAGTCTGGCGGCCAGTTTTTGGCACAAAATTTTATTGGATTCCCCTAAAGCCCAAATCGCTCGAGATTATTTAAATAAAAGGGGAGTGACCAACGAAACAATTGTTGATTTTAAATTAGGTTATGCACCCGACAGTTGGGATGTGACCAGTAATTTTTTGGATAGTAAGGGTTTTAAAGCCAATGATATTTTTTTGGCGGGTTTGACGGTTAAAAAAGATCGGGGCGCTGGGTTTTATGATCGCTTTCGAGATCGGATTATGTTTCCTATTGCTGATTTGCATGGTCGAGTGGTTGGGTTTTCTGGCCGCACTTTAAAAAGCGATGAGTCGGCTAAATATATCAACACACCCCAAACCGATATTTATAATAAAAGTTTGGTGATTTATAATTTGAATGCGGCCAAGGGTGAAATCAAAAGTAAAAATTTAGCGATTATGGTTGAAGGTCAAATGGATGTGGTTTCAACTTGGCAGGCTGGCACAAAAAACGTAGTGGCTTCTTCGGGCACTGCCATGACCTTAGAACAGGTGCAAATTTTAAAACGTTATACTAACAATTTAGCGATTGCGTTTGATGCTGATTTGGCCGGGCAGTCAGCTGCTAAACGGGGAATTGATATTGCATTGAGCCAAGAGTTGAATGTTAAAGTAATTATTTTACCCACCGGCGTTAAAGATCCGGATGAATGTATCAAAAAAAATCCAGCTGATTGGTTTTTAGCGATAGAAAACGCCAAGTCAATTATGGATTATTATTTTGAGCAAATGTCGATAAATTACGATTTAACCAAACCGGAAGGCAAAAAAGAAACGGCTAAAATTTTACTGCCGGTGATTAATAAAATTGGTAATAAAATTGAGCAAGAGTATTGGTTAAAAAAACTAGCCAGCCTGCTTAATAGTTCCGAAGATGTGTTAAAAGAAATGTTAACTAAGGTTAGACCGGTTGGTTTGGTCACCAGAACTGTTAAGCCGGCGGTAGCTCAAGCATCGGCTAAAAAAGACCGTCAGTTAATGTTAGCTGAAAATTTGGTTGCTTTATTGCTTAAATACCCCCAAAATTTAGCTTATTGTGTCGATGCGCTGGGTCCAGAGTTTATTGATCAGAATAATATTGCAGATCTTTACAAAAAATTGATTATTTATTATACTACCAATATTAATAGTGGAGAAAAAGACTTTGTTTATTCAGACTTTAAACAGCAAATTGGCGATTCTGCATTGCAAGATTTAGCCGATGTCCTTATTCTTTTAGCGGAGAAGGATTTTTTTGATTTTGATGATGACAGTGTGAAAAAAGAGGTCGGTAATATTATCCATGATTTAAAGCAAGGTTTTTATCGTCAAAAAATTAGCGAATTGCAAAATCAAATTAATACTGCTGAGCAGTTGGGTCAAAAAGAAAAAGTAAATGAATTTT
>JAFGGX010000027.1 GCA_016930315.1 Candidatus Buchananbacteria bacterium | reverse complement strand
CTCCTACGTCCCCTTCTAACAAACGATTCATCGGGTGCGGATTGGCTAAGTCTTTAATGATCTGCCAAGCGGATTTTTTTTGGTCATCGGTTAATTTAAACGGTAATTGATTAACAAAATCTTTTGTTTCGGTTTCAAAAAAATCAATTTTTGGGGCTGAAAAAAGCTTGCTGTCTTTTTTAATCATCTGAATCTGCAACAAAAACATAAACAGCTCATCGAATTTTAGACGTCTGACCGCCTGCTCTAAATTTTTGTCGCTATCAGGAAAATGAATTTGCGCTAGAGACTTTTGGACTGACCATAGATTAAGTTCAGCCATTAAATCTGATGGCAACCATTCAACTAACTGATCAACTAATTTAAGAGCAATACTAATTAACCACCTAACTTGTTTCTGCGTTAGCCCACTGGTTACTGAATAAATTGGCACTAACCTGGCCGTATGAATGGTACTACCATCAGACTTAGCTCTTTCATATACCGGACTAATTAATTGACCATCGTTAGAAATTGTGCCGGCTAAATAAATTTGATCACCGGGTTTTAAATTTTTGCTGATATATTGTTGATTAAACCAAATCACTTTAATTGATCCCGATTCATCACTAACCAGACCTTCGGTAATAATCATTTTTTTCTGCCAACTGCGCCGATTTTTTAATATTTCAATTCGACCAAAAATAGTTGCTGGTACGCCTGGTTCAAGTTGATCGATGGCGGTTACCTGGCTAAAATCCTGATATCTAAAAGGATAATAAAAAAGAAGATCTTTAACCGTAAAGACCTCCAACTTCGCCAACTTTTCAGCTGTTTTTTGACCAACCTGATTAATATGGGCAATATCTGTATCTAAAGTAATCGGCATGATTATTAATGGTGCCCCTGGCAGGATTTGAACCTGCAACCCCCACCTCCGCAAGGTGATGCTCTATCCAGTTGAGCTACAGGGACAGTAATTATCTAAAGTTTAAAAAATCTACCAAATTGATCAGACAGCGGTTCATTTTCTTTTGTTAAATCTTCATCTAAATATCTACTTAGGACTTCTCTAATTTTAACTGGATCTTGATCTTGCAAATCAACCGGTATCCTAGGCATTAATAAATTTTTAAAATCGAAATAAATTGTTTTAACCGGCGGCTGATAAATAATATAAAAATCTTTAAACTGACTATAAGGGTAAAACTTGCCGCCAACCAAAATACCATCCTCAGCAATTTTAAAATCTATTTCACGGTTATTACGATCCATCATCAAAGAAACCATGGTAGCCAAAATGATAAATAATGCAAAAAGTAAATTACGGCTGACTAAAGAATAAATCATCAAACCAATAAAAATAATCACCAGCCAAACGTACCAAGACTTTGAACGTTGATGTTTTTGAAATTCATTAAACTGCCAATGGAAAAAAATATTCCCATAGTCTGGTTCCGACTCTTTTTGCACTTCAATTTCTTTTTCGGCCATATTTTTTTTCTGGCGGAGAGGGCGGGATTCGAACCCGCGGAGCCGGTAAAGGCTCAACACGTTAGCAGTGTGCCGCTTTCGACCACTCAGCCACCTCTCCATTAATCAATTGGCTATACAACCAACTGATACTGGATTATTTTAAAACAATTTTATCTCTTTGTAAAGAGGCTAATCTCTAGCAATTACCAACGCCTCCACCTTCTTGGCACCGGCTAATTTAAGCATTTTTGCCGCCTGACTCAAAGTAGAACCGGTAGTATAGATATCATCAAATAACAAAATATTTTTGTCAGCAACCAATGCAGGATTTATTACCGCAAAAGCATCTCTGATATTAATTAATCTTGCCTGTCGGCTCAAACCAACCTGAGGCCGACGATATCTTTTTCGTAATAAAACATTTTCAATAATTGCAACATTAATCTGAGCAGAAAAACTTTTAGCAACCAACAAAGTATGGTCAAAACCACGAAACAATAATCTTTTTTTAGCCGTTGGCAAAGCGATCAAACAATCTGAATAAAATTTATTATCTTTTAGAAAATCAATTACTAGCTCCGCCAAAACTGACGCCAAACCTTTAACAAATTTGTATTTATAACAATGAATCAATGATCCTAAAGCCGGCTGATGGTAATCGGCTACCACGTAAACTGTATCAATAAATTGCCCCTCTGGCTTAAAATAAGCCTGTTTTTCCGATCGATTAACCTTAATTGTCTTTAAACAATCATCACAGAATAAACTACCCGCCTTGCCACAACTAACACAACTAATTGGATAGATTAAATCAAGAAAAAAATTTAAAATTCTATTCATAGCATAAAATAATTACGCTATGTTGATTCTACTTTTTTACCGATCTTCCCAGCTAGCCTGATCAACCAACCAAGCACCATTTAATTGAACTAATTTTAAATTCAAGTTCTGATAAAAAGTCTTTGGATTTTCCAAGCCACCCTTAAATTCCTGACGCTGGGTAACCACTTGAATATCGGCTAAACCAGCCTTTTCATCAAAACTTTTCACTTTAGCATTAATTGCTTTAGTATCAATTCCATAATAAATTGATTGATCAACTGATAACTGCTGACTAATAAAACCAATCGCCCAACTTTTCATTTTATCAGTCATTAAAATTTTTAAATCCGACAGATTGCTAAAATTACTTTCATTAGAATAACTGCCAAAACGTTCAGTAAAAGTAGTCGCCACCGCCTTTAAACTTGATTGCAATGCTGGTTTTTCGGTAACCGCCAAAGGTTCATCCGAATTAATTGGCGGCCCGGAAATCGGCACTACATTCACAAAATCTGATGATTCTTTAAGTGGAACCTTGGTTGTTTTATTATTTAAATACCAATAAATTCCCCCGACAATTAAAATAGCCAGCACTAATCCTAAAATGCTTAGTAAAATAATTTTATTTCTTTTTGAAATATTAGAAAAAATCATATATTTTCATTATAAGCTTTCAGCTTCTTCGGCAGGCAAATTTTCTTGTTCACTTTCATTTGACTGATCAAACTCTTTTTTGGCTTCCTTAATTTCCAATAACTGTTTTGGATCGGACGTAATCAATTGATCCTCGGTGTATGAAGCTACCACTTTAATTGCCGCGTGCTTATCACCAGCAAAAAATATCCCTTCACCAACTCCACATTCCAATAAAAGATACTTCTCACCTTCAGTCAAAAGAAAAGTTTTTTGGATTAAATCAATCGCCGCGCTTGATTGATGCATCAAAAGCTGCAAGGCTGAATTATTAACAATTGCTTGGCCATAAGGTGAAAGCAAAAAGTCATTAACATCCTGAGTGATGGTGGTAACTCCCAAATAATACTTACGACAACGCTTAACCAATGCATACATAAATTTTGCCGAGTCTTCATTTTGCATCAACCACCAAGCTTCATCAATGATCAAAATTCTTTTCTTTAATTCCGACCTAACTACATTCCAGATATAATTAACAATTGTATAAATCGCAATTGGCCTAAGCTCATCTTCCAAATCTCTAACCGAAAAAACAACCAACTGATTTTTCATGTCAACATTTGTTGGATGATTAATTAAACCAGCAAAAGTGCCTTGGGTATATTTTTTTAATCTTAAAGCCAAATCAGCCGCTCCTTCCATTCCATTCAAAATTTCTTGAAAGTCTTGCATGATTGGCGGTTCAACTTTCGCTAAATCAGAATTGGCGGTGATATCTTTTTTGGCATAAGTTTCCAACAAAGCTCGATCGACAATTGAATCCTCCTGATGAGTTAATTTGCCAATCATCAACCGAACCAAACCCTTCAAGGTAATAACCGCCCCCCGGATAATATCAGCCGGACGCTGGTCACCGACCGCCCGTGGCAAATCAAATGGATTAATTTTACTTTCTGAACTCAACGAAATATTAATGTAAGTGCCACCAACCGCATCACAAAGATGTTTATATTCTCTTTCCGGATCAATTACAATAATGTCTGTACCCAACATCATCGTTCTTAAAACCTCAAGTTTAATGGTATAACTTTTTCCTGCCCCGGAAGTGGCAAACACAACCGTATTAGCGTTTTGCAAAGAAAAGCGATCGAACAAAATCAAACTATTATTATGCCGATTAATACCATATAAAATACCATTATCAGAGGTTAAATCAGACGAAACAAACGGAAAAGAAGAAGCAATTGGCGATGAGTTCATATTAAATCCAACCATTAATTCATCGTTGCCTAAAGGTAGGGTTGAATTAAACCCTTGCTCGGCCTGATACAAAACGGTTTTTGAAAAAACTAATCTTGATCCCAACAAAGCTTCAATATCCTGAGTTAAATTATCCAACTCTTCTTTCGAATTGGCATACATGGTAATATAAAGCCCGAACTGAAAAAAATGTTCTGTGCCTTGAGTCAAATCATCTCTTAATTTTTCAATATCCCGCAAAGCAGTTTCACGAACCGGATCACGCGGCGCGCTTTTTTCCCGATCAGCCATCATTTGAGCTTCTAAAGCACCGACTTTATTTCTGAGCTGTTTTAAAATAATTTCGGCTTTAATCGGATAAAAAAACATTGAAATATCAATCTGGGAACTTAAATTAATAATCGGCGCAAACCAACCAACCGAAATATAACGAGGATATTCAATCACAAAAATTGTCCGAACAAACTTCTGACCCAATTTAATAAAAGTCGGAGTGACTTCCATTGCCGAAGGCGCAATCAAATCTTTGATTGACACTACGCCCTGACGAAAAACTTTTTCTTCTTCTAGAACTCTTTTTTCTCGTTGGAGTGTTTGTTTTTCTTTTTTTTCTTTAGCGTCGACCAAAACATCATCTCGCTTTGCAGACCGTTTTTCTTCTTCTAAAATGTCTTTAGGATTAATTGCCATAACAATTTTTAAGTTTCAACTCTTAATTGGTTAACTTCAACCATTTTTTCTCGATTATTGATTTCTGGATTATAAGAATTATAAAATAATTCAATTAAACTTTGGGTGTCCAAAACTACCGCTTTTAGAGTCATGCCATTTAAACCGCCAATCACATTTTCTACCCGTTGATACAAAACATGACGACGCTTAAAAAACTCGGCCTGTTTTAATTTAACTTCGCCGGCAGCACTAAAAACACTAAAAAATCTTTTGAACCAAGACCTTTTGCCGTCAGAAACCGGATTATAAGGGACCACTACATAAAAACGTTTGGTCATAATTTCACCCAATTCAACCAACTCAGAAATATACTTACGATAGTCAGCGGTTTGGATTCTCAGCAATTCATTGGTTTGTTCATGCTCAATTTTTTCCAACCTTGCAAGATAGCCATCGATATTCAAAATCCTAGACTGGATTAAAATTTGCAAAGGAAATTCCAAAAAATTTAAAAAACTAACATAAGCACTAATAATTGCATTTTGTTCGTCGTCTGACTTTAAAGAAAAATTTAGACTGGAGACTAAAAGAACTGCCCGCAAAGTACCGTCTTTTAAGACGACACAGTCTTCTTTAATCTCGGCAATATCCAAATATTGCTGAGTGGAGGTGCTGATTTTTTTGTTGGCTAATTTTTTTGATCTCATACTAGTTCTTCATTTGGTAATTTAGCGGATTCGCCCTGATAAACTCCGCCGGTATCAACCACCAGGGCTAACTCAGCCAAGCGGCTGGCCCTAACCTGATTTTTTTTAACCACTAAAGTAGGTTCAACGGATGATTCATTTTCTTTAAAAAGCTTAAGTTCTTCGCTACTCACCTTTCGCTGCCAAACCCTGATTCTTGGCTTACGAAAAGTTTCAAATAAATTTAATAAAAGATAGTGAACCGGCTTACCATTAACTTTAATAAAGGCAATTCCAATAGTGACAGAGCCAATCAAAACCAATTCGATTAAAAAAAGGGTTAAATCGGAAAGTCTATAAGCAATGAAAAGCAAACCACCACCGACCAATAAAATCACAAACTGCCTAACCGTTACCGGCCCAATCACCTTATCCTCTACTCCGATAAATTGTGGCACCACAAATTGCTGCATAAAAACTTAAACGTAACGAATTAATTTTTGATTCAAATCAGAGATAACATCAAACTCAGCTCTAGTTAAGTTGGAATCATGATTATCGATCAGGTCGTCAATTGATTTGCTGTCAGTTAAGCTTTTTTTACCCAAGGCCAAGTAAAGTTCGTTTAATGGACTCTGACGCCAAGCCTTAATTCCGGCCATCAGCTGAGCAAAAGAATTTAGGCCTAAAATTTTAATTTTATTTAAAATATTTTCAGCCGCCTTGGCTGGGTCAGAAGCTAAAGCTCTAAAATCCTTTAAAGTCAATTCGGCTAATTCATCAATGGGACTAACTAATTTTGATTTAACAGATATTTTACTCGCCTCGCTTGGTTTGGTGTTATTGGGATTTAATTCGACTTGAGCTGACTGCTGATGATCCAAGTTAACCGGCGCGATCTGATTATCATTTTGTTCTAAAAATTGATTGATGCGATACAATAGTTGATCAACTGATTTATCAGCCCACCCTAATCCTCCATTTTCTTTACTATCAGCCAACACTGCTCTAGTTTGAATATTGTTTCTCACTCCTTTCAATCGACTTTTAATAATATTAATGATTTTATTTTTACTGTCAGCGTCTATCTCCTGATGATTAGAGTCCAGCTGATTAAAAATCTGGATGGCTGATTGATCAATATCTATCGGTTCAACTTTTTTGCCAGTATTGATATTTTGTGAATTGCTTGATGGCTGATCAAAATCAAATACTTGCCCATTTTTTAGTACTTTCATTTTACCGGACTGATCTTTAAAGATAACCTGATCACCAGCCAGCTGATTGGTTTGCTTCTGATTTTTAGCTGGTTTAATCAACTGCTGATCATTATCGGCCAGATAGCTAAAAAAATCATTATTTTTTTGATCATCTGCAACCATAAAAACTTCTTAATTTAAATTCCAGCCGCTTTTTTTAATCGACTTACTAAATCAGTTTTCTCCCATGTAAATCCAGATTCATTACGGCCAAAATGTCCGTAAGCGGCGGTTTTTTTATAAATCGGCTTTAATAAATCAAGGTGTTTGATAATACCAGCTGGATCAAGTGGAAAATATTTTCTCACCAAACTGACAATTTGTTCTTCGCTAACTTTGCCGGTACCAAATGTATCAACCAAAACACTAATTGGCTCGGCCACACCAATCACATAAGCTAACTGAACTTCACACCGGTCGGCCAAATTAGCCGCCACAATATTTTTAGCAATATAGCGGGCCATATACGAAGCCGAACGATCAACTTTTGACGGATCTTTGCCGGAAAAACAACCTCCTCCATGACGACCATAACCGCCATAAGTGTCCACAATAATTTTACGACCAGTTAAACCAGCATCGGCTGGCGGGCCACATTTAACAAACCGCCCAGTAGCATTAACAAAAAATTTAGTTTTTTTATCTAAATATTTTCCACAAAGCGGTTTAATGACCTGATTAATGATATCGCGTTGGACCCTACTTTCAGAAACTTGATCGTCGTGACTGGCAGCGATTACCACCGTTTCTAACCGCTGTGGTTTACCGTCGACATATTCAACCGCTACTTCTGCTTTGCCATCGGGCCTAAGGTACGGTAATTTTTTATTCTTACGCACTAAAGCTAACTGTTTGGTTAGACGATGAGATAACATAATTGGCAAAGGCATTAGTTCTGGTGTTTCCTTGCAGGCAAAACCAAACATCAAACCTTGATCGCCTGCTCCCTGCTTTTTAAATTTACCTTTTTTTTCATCAACGCCCTGAGCGATATCAGCGCTTTGCTCATCAATAGCTACAATCACGCCACAATCTTCCCAATTAAAGCCAATTGTTTGATCATCATAACCGATTCCTTTGATGGTTTCTCGGGCCACTTTAGCAATGTCAACATAACCATTGGTTCTAATTTCACCAGCCACTACCACTAAACCAGTAGTAGCCATAGTTTCGATTCCCGCCCTAGAGTGTTTGTCTTGTTTAATTAATTCATCCAAAATTGCATCGGAAATTTGATCGCAAATTTTATCTGGATGACCTTCGGTCACCGACTCGGAAGTAAAAATATGGCGTTGTTGTTTTTTATCAGTCATAGTTTAATTTTCAAACCATTTAAATTTTTTAATGTTAGCATCAAAGTAAGCCATTTCATTATACCCTGTTTTGCCCAAATTCACAAAAATGTTAGCAATTTGCAGGCCAATCCTAGCCGCGTCACTACTGTCTAAACCCAATCTTTGCTCTAAAATATAACGTAAAAACAGACGAACAAATTTTAACTGTTTTGGGTTAGATTTGAATTCATCAGCAGCCACCTGGCCATATTGTTTTTGCCAAACCTGGTACAAAAAATCATTCAGCTTTTGGTCTTCGACCAAAAAATTTTCTAACTGGTCTTTTTTAGCCATCAAACGCAACAACGCTACCGCACTAGCAACATCTTTTTTCTGAACTGATTTATAAAATCCATCCCTAACACCAGCCACGCTATCGCCAAATTTTTTGCCTAATTTTAATTCTTGACTGTTAATATTTTTAATCATTTTTACATCACCCTGATAGGCAGCCAAAACTTCATCGTGTTCAATATTAACCCCAGCCGGAACTGACGGTTTTTCCTCTGAGATACTGGCCTGAGGTTGCAAAAATTCTACTTCGGGTTCTTGAATTTCGGCTGATTTATTTTCACCAACTTTAAAAAATTGCCCCTGATCAAAAACAATCGTATCGCCTTGATCTTCAATTACTAGCGTATCTTCAAATCCCTCTGGTGTCAAAGATGACAATTTCAAATATTCAAAAAGATCAATCAACTTCTTGACCAGCTCTTTATCTCGACTAGATAGGTTGAAATTTTTTGCAGCAGCGGCCAAATAAGAGGCGCGCTGAATATTATCAACATTACCGCCACCAACTTTTTTGATATAATCATTTAACCAATTGGTTATACTGCCAGGGATTGTTTTGCTATCGGCGACAACTTTTGCTTCGGTTAAAACTTGGGTATTATCCTGCAAATGTCGAATTAACTTTTGACGATATAAGTCACGGTCAAAAACTGGCAAATCAGCCAACTTATACCTCAATCGCTCAATCAATGGAATTTCATCATCTTTTAACCCATCAGCAATACCACCATCAAACAAATTAATTATAATTTGATCTGGCCATAAATTCATTGTCAAAGCTTGTAAACGATTTATAATCTGCTGATACTGTGCCTTAATCTGAGGATCAGTCTCAACTTCGCTGATTTGCTTGTCCAAATTTAAAGCTAAATGATAAGCCTTGCCAAATTCAAAATGATCAATAAAACCATTAGCTTGATTGATAATCTGGTTTAAATCTAATTTTATTTTTTGACTATTTTCCATCTTACTTATTTTAAACTTAACTATTTTTCTGACTCAGGAATATCCAATTTTTCTTTTCTACCCAACTGATTTTTGCCTAATTTAGATAAACTTCGGTTGATTCTCCTTAACAAAAGCTGAGTTCCTAACGAATCAAATTTACTAGTATCCTGTTGGATATTATTCCTTTGGAAAGAAACACTCTTCAAACCTGCTTGCAGTTCTGATTTTAAAGCATTAATAGCCGGCGAACCAGCGACACCGCTTGATTCACTCTGCCTAATTGCAGCCAATATATCTTGCAATACGCCTTCAACATTCCCTAATGAATCCGCCGCTTGATTAGGCAAATTACCTTGACTTAAACCATTCATCGCTTTAACTATACTATCGTCAGCCCGATCTACATACTGCTGGACAACACCACCCTGAAAAATATCTTGACGTTTAGTTGGTCTCCCGCTCTCTTCTATAATATCGCTATTTTCGTTCCGAGCTTTAGTTGGTTGGCTTTGAGCTTGCCTGGAGACAGACTGAGGTTCGATTCCTCCCCTGGTGGCCGCATAAGAAATTGGCGCACTAGTTGATTTTATACCACTTGACTCTTGAGTAGGTACCGGCTTTGATTTTTCTTTAGCCATTAATTTCTCTTTGGATTCAATCAAGCTGCTGATCGCTTCAGCTTCTAAATTTTTTGCCGCTCGTACTCGCTGTTCAAGAGTTTTAATTTCTTGATCTAATTGCTTATTTTCCCTGACATAATTATTAACCAATCCCGATTGGACAGTTGCCTCCTGAGAATTACCGGAATTAATCGCAGCTTTTCTGGCAGATAAAGCTTTTTGATATTCCTTGCTATTTCTTGCCTTCTGAGCCTGTTTTTGATTAATAATTGGCAAAATCTCTGCTTCCATTTCTTCCCTTTTAACTCGAGCATCAGTATAAAACTGAGCGCTGCCCATAAAATCGGCTAACGGTTTACTGGCATTTTTATTCTGAATATTTTTAATATACTGACCAATATAGCCACCTAATTGTTTGCTAATACCAACTAACGGTTTCACTGGCAAAGTGGCATATTTACCTACTACCCCAGTTGCCAACGCTGAAACATTTCCAACTGCGCTCACGCCACCCTTAAATTTTTTACCGCCGGCGACAGTCAGGGCAGACAATTTAGCCATCATCTCACTTACTTCTTTTTCGGAGATTTGTGCCTTGGTTTCAATACCAACTCTATTCATCATCTGAGCTGTTTTGTCATTTGGTTTATAAACACCCTTACCAACACCAACCATTTCAACCACCGCTTCTTCAATCTGTTGATCTTGACTCAAGCCAGAATAACGTTTACCAACATCAGCCATAATCCTTTGACGCTGTTTTTTATCAACCGTACCCCAAATTGCTTTAACTTGATCTGGACTTAATTGGTCTACTCTTTCATGAGCCAATTCATGATCGGCTTGTTCTCTTCTACTGTCAGCACTTAGGTTATTGTGGATTCTTATACTTTTAGCATTGCTTAAACCTGCCCTTAGATCATCAACGTCTTGTTTACTTCCACCGCCACCACGCTCTTTAATTGCCTTTTTTAGTGCATTTTTTACATGCTCGTTGAGTTTATCGCCAGTAAAGCCTTTACTCTCATAACTCTTCGTTATATCTGACCGCAAATCATCTATGGTAGACTGGTCAATGCCAGCTTTTTTATTTTCATCTTCTATCTGTTTACTATATTTTTCTATAATAAAATCAATCACCTTTCCTTTGTCCTCAGCCTTATAACTAACCGCTCCCTGATCAGCTTTTACACCTAAGGCCTGCTGGACTTCGGGATCATTAAAATTCAAACCAACGCCGGCTTGCTCATGTTTATCACCATCTTTCTTAGCAGAGGCGGTGTTTACCCCTCTGATTTTATCAACCTCAGCCTGATCTAATACTGCCTGATGACGATTAAACTTATGCAATGGTTCATATTGATCTTGATTTTGTTGATATTCTTCACTGGCATAAAAATCTTCCGGACTCAAGCCATAATCTCGATACTCTTGCAACTTTGCTTCAGTATCATTGTACTTTACTTGATCCAAACCAATTTCAGCGCGAGGCCTAGGTCTTGGCCTACCGGTAGCTGGCGCAGGGGTAGGTGATGGTGAACCACCTCCAGCTGGTGCTGGGGGATGAAAAACTGGCAATACCACTGCCGCTGGAGAAGCAGGAATAGGTGCTGACGTTGAAATGCCGCCACCAGACATACCAGCTGCCAATCTGGCTTTTTGAGCACTAAACAAATTAGGATCAACACTGCTTGCACCCTTGGATGTGGTATTTTTAACTTTGGCAACCAAATTAGTTACTAGATCCTGCAAAGCGGTGTTACCATTTTCATTATCGAACTCAACTGCTTGGTTATATAAAGCCTGCGAGTATCCAGTTGAATCATCAGCTATAGATGTGCGATAATCAGTTCTCAAGTGTTCAGCCTGTTGATCAAAAACACGTAAAAATTCAGTAAAATTACCTTCTTGTTTCATGAAATCTTGTAACTCATTATAAATTGCTTTTTCTTCATATTCACCTTTCTCTTCATTCCAAACTGCTTGATATTTAGCCTTAGCAAACATGCGAGTTCTGCTGGTCCTGGCCACGCCCTGCGGCTCGTTAGCTTTTAATTTACCACTAGCAATAGCTTGCTGAGTCTTATCGTCATTAAAATCATAACTAACCCCGCCAAGAGCATTTTGTTTTCTATTAACAATACCAGCATAAGATAAATCATTGGCTGATTCTAAAGATGGCGTTAAAAAATTAATTGATTTGGCCGCCTCTGAATCACTACCCCACATATGCCTAAAAGCTTCTCTTAACCCCCTAGCATCAAACTCCACCAAATTACCATCAGCACTCACCAAACTTGGATCTGCTTTTGCCATCGCCTCTTTAATTCCCTTAAATTTTTCTTGAGTGTTAAGTGAAGAACCAAATAAATCGATATCGCCTTGTTTAGCAATATTTTCTAACAAAATTTGCGCCCGATCTTTCTCAGTTTGAGTACCGGTAATTTGTCCTTTATCATTTACTAAAGTCATTAATTCTTCAAGCATAATGCCAGTGTCACCAAGACTAGCTACATCTTTTCCGGCCTCTAATTGACGTCTTCTTTCAGCATTATTAGCTTCAGAAGTATTACTTCTATTAAAAGGCATTAAACGATTTAACATATCCGTCTGCCGTTCAGCCGAGACTCCCAGCCTCTCTTTCTCAACCCGATCAGACCAAGTTTTTATAGCAGTTGGCAGCGTTCTAAATTTAAAACCACCGGTTTGCCCAAACTGTTGCATTTTCTCACCAACTTTCTTTCCACCAAGAAGAGAAACTAATTTTCCACCGCCCTTCCAAAGCAATGCAGACTGCGCATCATCAACTCTTCGGCCAGCATATTTGGTAGCCCAGCCAGCTGTTTTTGCCAATGTATTTGGCAACACCGAAGCCGCTCCTTTGATCTTACCCATCGCTTTACCGGCCAACGAACCACCGGCTACTCCCAACTGCTGAGTAATTACCAATGAACCCAAAAGCATGGCAATGGCCACCACAAAACCGGCGAATTCATCAATTCGAGCAATACCACTTAAAACGCCGGAGTCCGGATCAGAAGTAATTCCATCAATACTCTGAGAAGCATTCAACCCAGCCGAAACCCCGCCACCAAAACTGGCTGGCTGATTATCTTTTATTGCCGAACCTAAAAGATTAGCCTGTGAGGATGTCTCAGCCGTGGCAATAGCAAAAGTCAACCACAAAAAGAAAGCTAAAATTGGTCCGACAATAACATACTTTGAATATTCACTCCACCATTGGCTGGCATATTTTTCTCCTTCTTTAAAGGCGGACAAAATATAAGCTAATGGCGACAACACCAATAAAATCCAAATCATTACAATTCTAAAAATAAAAACCATCAAAATTACCCCGATTACCACCGTAGCAATCAAAACCAATATGATGCTCAAAAGAAGAGTAACTACGATATTTAGCAAACTAAACCCAGCGGAGTTATTAGCATCAGCCTTAACGATCGAATCAATGTGCATTACCGCAATCAAATTACCTTCTCCGGCCGTACCGGCAAAAGCGGCCACAAAGGTAAGCATAATAACTTGGGCCACGTCGAGAATCAAGCCAGAAATAGTTAAACTAAAATTGACCAAAACGGCCATCAATAACAACTTAGGCAATGATTTTTTAATATTATATGATTCATAATGCAGAATTGTACCAATCGCAATTACCAACAAAATCAACACAAAAAACATGTTCGAAATATCACGCACCAGAGTCCAGCCATAATTAACCGGTGCGGCGGTAATAAAACTATTATAACTAACCACCCACATCAACAATCTAACCTCCAAACTAAAAACTAAACCAAGCAAGGAAAGAATCAATTGTGCAATATACCCTAAAACAATAGCAACGGCGCTTTCAAAAGGCCCCGGCTTAGCTTTTGCTTGGTCCAAAGCAGCCTGTTGCTGCTGAGCAGTCGGGGTAGTTGCGCTTTGAGCATGGACGGCGTTAACAAAAGGTAAAAAAACAAAAGCAAAAAACACTACCGCGAATAGCAGGCTGAATTGAAATTTTTTGCTAAAAATTAATTTTTTTAGTTTTGTTTTCATTTATATTTATTCTTGAATTCCAATTTCTAAAGTTGGGCCGGAAGACCATGCACCTGAATTAATATCGCAATTCTTTCCATAAAAACCAGAATTTGCTGATTGACTATTACACCAACCCCAGTTATCAATCACTTGAATCTTTGGCACAACATTACAACTAACGCCCGTACAAACCCCGGGATTTTTATCTAAAATATCATAATAACTGTATGTATGATTAAACTTATAGGGACTCTGATCGTCTGATCGATCTCTTAAAGCCGCCCCCGAGACTACCTCAATACCATCCCCCCAATTGATTTTATAAGCTGAGAGCGGTAATTGATTTGGATCAATAATAACATTAAAAGATAATTGAATTGAATACAGGCCGGTTCGGTTAGAAAGTGGCAAAATATTTTCCGAATTATTTATTTTAATGTTGGTAACTTTCGGTGCAACGGCACAATAATCGGTATTGCTACTAGGATCAACTCTTGCATCACCATAAAATAAAGCACAAACACTTTTACTGCCAACTCCAGCCTCACTGCTGCAAAATGCCTGTTGGCCGGTTTCGGATTCAATAATACAAGGTTTTTCTGGCAGATACTTGGTTACACTGCCATCAGCGTCAGTAGTACAAAATGCTTGCGGTCTAATATTTTGATCATTTACTTCGCAAAGTTGCGTTGGAGGACTCCATAAATATTGGTTGCTATTATCCGGCTCATATCTACCATTAGCAGCATCCCATTTCCAAATACCATAGACATTAGCGAATAATCTTTTCAACCGGTTAATAGCCACATCTTCTGAGATTGGAATTTGGAATATATCTTCAATATCAAAAAAGTTACTTTCACACTCCTTTTTGGTTCCATCGTCAGCAGTAAAGTAGCATGAATATGGCAAACCCGCCCTGGCTTGATATGGGGCCGGAAAAGCTGTATTAGGTTGTTGATATATTAAACCAGCTCCGTTCTTGTCATTAGTTTTATAACCAAACCATCGAACCGGATCATAGCTTGGCGCTGGTGGTACTAGCGAACCAAATGGCGGATAATTATTTAGAGTTACACCAGCGTCATATTGATAACCTAAATCCGGCACCACATAATCAGACCCAGGAGTTACTCTAGCGGTCCAAGGTAAACTGGCGCCTAAACTGCTAACAGTTTGAGCAACCACGCTACAAGTGTTGTATGAACTCATAAAAACCCGATCGATATAAAAATCTGAACCATCATTGTCATCATCACACCAAGTAACATCATAACCATCAAATTGTCCTTCTGTAGTGAACTTTAAAGAAAGACTCCACCCATTATCACTAATTTGACCAGAAAGATATGGTCTTTCTTCGGTTAAACAAAATCCATTATTCAAAGTGCGGTCTGCCTGATCGTTGCCACCCGGATTCCAGAAATCAGGAACAAAATAAACCGGTGTAGTACGATTTTCGTCTGGATCACAATTATCTGGAGTTATTATTGGTTCACCATCACCAGACTTGGCATAAGGCACACACCATGGATTTTTATTATTAAACCAAACCGTTTGACCAGACATACTAACCGAGTTTTCTGGCAGAAGAGCATAATCTAAAAATTCATCGCCGTTAGCCCTGGCTATAAAACTAGTAAAATTTGTTCTATTTTCTGGCGGTAGAAAACAAACCTCACTAAACTTAAGAATTCTTTCCAAATCAGTTGGAGCAAAATGAGTAGTTTTAAAATCACCAGCCTCACAGTGCTTGCCCGGATCAGCATTAGTCAAAACTCTAATTGGTGGTAATGTAGGATCATCTTTATCTCTTACTTTAATCATTGTATTTGGATGCTTAGTTTGATCACTGCCAGACTGCAAACAATAATATAATGGATAACGACCAATATAAGATGGTAAATTGCCGATGGCGTCACCATTAATTAAATCAACCGGCCACCACTGTAAACAAGTATCTGGATGCAATGGATCAGAAGCTAAACAGTAACCGTTTATTCCTCTAACTTCTAAGCCATTATCACTAATATAATTACATGACGGCGCACCTGAATTTGGAAAAATTCGACAAGATCGATTTACATAATAAGGATCTAACCAACCTTTATACATTTGATCAGCCGGATTCGAGTTATATTCATCACTAACTTTTAGCACCGGCAAAAGGCTAACATTATCGAAATAACTAGCCCCAGCAATTTTTTCGGCTGGAACCAAACTGTTAGAATTCGTTAACTTAATTTTTATCCTGGTTGTCGTTAAGCCAGAATGGAATATTTCGGTATGGGTTTGCCATTCGGGCAAGCTTCTTGCAGTTTGAACAATCTTTCTAATTGGATTAGCAGTCACTAATTCCGGTGTATATAATGAATTGCCAGTGTCAACATCAATAACATCAACTAAAGCCTGAGCATCTTTTGGTTGTAAATTTTGAGTATTCAAATCAACTGAAATTCGGTAATCAGTATCCGGTGAAACTGAAATTGTTTCGGAGAATAAAACATTATCAGCTACAATTTTCAAACTACCATTACCCTTAACTACTATGCCTTCCAAGCTAGCGTCTCGACCCGGTTTAACCACTTTAAATATGGTTGTATCTCTTGAAATGTCAGCACTTTCAGGTGCCCAACCAAGCGGATATTGGTCATCTGACAATTCAAAATCTCCATTTGGCACTTTAACCACCGGCCCATTTTGAATCATTTTATTATATGGATAATAGCCAAAAATTGTATTGATATTATTATTAATGTCTTTTTTTGAAAAACTTCCATCCAACGAAACTCCAGCCTTTGCAAAGCCAGACATATTGGCAATTAAATCAACGTCTGTTTTAGCTACCACAGAATCCAACAAACCATTAACTGTTCCTTGAGAGTCTAAGCTAGCCGTAAAACTATTTATTTGCTGGTCTGCTCCAAGCACATAATGGGAGCAAGCGCCACTTGGGTCAAATGAATCACATGCCGCTAAACTGATACATAAATCCTTCTGATTGCCTTTTTCATCATAAGTTTTAATTTTAGTCTTGCAATCAAGCCATTGATTACACATTCTGTCTGGTGTTACCTTTAAAATAGTATTTGAGTCGCAATTAGAGCCGCACGAAGATGGTGGAATGCTATTTTGCACTGCATTATCAGCGTCAAAAACCAACGATGAAACATCTAAATCGCCAAGCTTATAATTAATTTGACCGCGATCGTTGAATAAAACACAGCCTAAATCAGCATTCAACAAACCGTTGCAGCTTCTTTTATCAACTGAATCGTTAATGCGATAATAAACTCCCGTTTGAGTTACGCTGATTTTATTTAATAAGGCCTGAGCTGTTTCTTTGATCCCCCCTGATTGCAAATTCGCTTTAAGCTGCAAATAACAGCCAGTTTGACCTTCATAGTTAGCTGGCATAAAAAATCTACCGGAGACTTTAATACCTTGCGAATCGTCGACTGATGGCAAGTTCAAATTGCAATAAGCGGAGCTTCCATTTTTAGCACAACTAAACGATTGATCAAACGAAACAATTTCAATTTCCGAAGGGCAAATTATACTCACCTCAGGATTTAAAGACTGCCAACCAGCTTTAAAATCTAACGATACCGTATAAGGCTTGTTGGCTTTAAAATCAACATTTTGTCTTAACGAACGATTGACAGTATCAACAATCCAACCATCCGGCGAACCTTTGACTTTTAAGTCTTGACTAAAACTTGAATTAAAAACAATATTTTTAGAAATATTACTAACCGGATCAACGTATTCGGTACAGCCGCTAAATTTAGCCGGACACAACCCAACCCACTCTTCACTACTGTCTGGATACTCAATCCCAAGATTAGAAAAGATAGTCGGGCAATCAGGATCAGCTGCGGATGAATTGGTTTTATACCAGCCATAATTTCTACCTTGACTGTTTTGTCTATATTCACAAGTGCGGTCGCTTGGTAATTTAAAATATTTATATCCATTGTCGGTTTTAAACTCCTGACAACCGACTTCTGGATTAGCGCACAAAATACTCTGATAATTATCTGGATTATTCAACAAATAAACATCATTATAATCAACTACGTTTTTATCACGATCAAGCGTTGGATGGCCCAAGCGTTGACAACTCATCTGATCGGACCGACATTGGAATTCTTGTCGATTAACAATATAAACAATATTATCAGCCGGAATTTTAACATCACTGATTTGGTCATCACCATTAAAGGTTTGACCATATGGCGAGGTAGAATTATGAGTATCAACCATTGCTTGACAACCAACCACCGACTGGCGGCACAAATTACTAAATGATTTTAGATTCAAAGTTTGACCGGACAAATCTCTATACTGCTGACAGCCAAGCATAAATTGAGGTGAATTAGCCACCGGATCAACATAAGGATTTTGATCGCAAGATTGAGGGGTTTGCCAAGAATTTTTAATTACATAAACCAAATCCTTAACCCCTTGAATAGTAATATTATCAACATAAAAATCGTTAGTTGAATCGGTTTTTATTTCAAAGGCTGTGCCATCACCAGTCTGGCCTGAGTAAATAAACGGACCAAAGCTATAATATTTCCAAACCGTATCTAATGTCCATTTCAAATTACTAGAGTTAACGTCCTGAGGGATAAATTGCTTATCGCCAGAAGTAGAATTAGTAAATAACAACTGAGCGTCAGAAATGGTATTTTGCGCCGCCTTAGCCCAAAAAGAAATAGTATATTGCTGACCGGCAACTAACGCTCGGCCAATTGCACTGCAAGCCGTTTTGCCATAATCAACCATGCAACTTTCGGTATTATTATTACTTTGAGCTCGGCACTTGCCTGAATCAATATCATAGCAACTAGTCTGGCTACTACTGGCACAGGCCGGATAATTTTCTAAATTACAAATACCGCTACTTAAACTGTTAGCCACCGAAAGAATCGAACGACCGTCGTAAGACTGTGACTTAATCGAATGACCAGAGATACTCAATGCTTCACTGCTAATTTGGCCAAACTGCCAACCCAAAGTATCACCGTCTTCAAAATTATCACTAAAAGCGGTAAAAATATTACTACCATTATTGCCTCGATAGGCTCGGCAACCAACTGCCGCCGCTGAACAGGTTAAGCCCTCATTAGGAATACCCTGATAAACACAAACACGCAAACTACCATCCCAACTACCATTAGTGGCATCACAATTATTTTGCGCCTCACTATCGTCTTCGCCCAGTCGAGTTTTTCTAAACGGCTGACAGTTGTCTGAACAGGTAATGGTATTTTGCAAAATTACATAATGTGATCGACCGGCCTGATCAAAAAGTTGACGGCAAAAAGGATTGATATTAACCGTATTTTCATCACACACACCCCATTCTTCTGGCTGCCGAGCTGCCTCCGGAATTGCTAACTTTGGCGCTCCTAAAACAGCTGGGTTAGAATCAGCCGATAAAGTAAAAACTTTTAACTGATACCCGGTTTCGTCAGAACCTTCCCAAGTATAATAATTCGAACAATTGGCTTGAGAATCAGATGGAATAACGCACTGTTTTAGATAAGTAAAATAATTTAAACCCTCACCGCCCTTAGATACTTCATCTAAATTAGTAAACTCGTCGCAACCAGCTTCTGTTGCATTACACTGTTTGGCAGTGTTAGCAATAAAGTAATTAAGAGTTTCTTGAGTTTCAAAAGCGGTCGGTAATTGTTTGTAAGATTGGTAGCCAACACATTGGGCCGGACAAATGTCTTGATAGTTAATAACCCCTGGAATTATTTGACCGCCATTAACCGGATTATAAGCCTGACAACCAACTTCATCAGCAAAACAATAAGGGGCATAATTACCACATTCAGTTTGGTCAATTTCTCCGTTTGGACCTGGCCTTTCAGCCGTGTAACCTTGGCAATTTAGATAAGCCGGCGCTTTTTTCAAATAAATGTCTGACCGATTTAATAAACCACGCAAATCAACCTGATAGCAAATATTGTTACTATCATCCCAGATTGAATAAGGCAAATTAAATCGACCACTGCCGATGCATAAATCTTGATTCAAGTCCCGTAAAATTGTCGGGTTCATTTTAGTATAATCAACTTCTTGCAAAGAGATGTCATCGTAAATGATACTTTTGGTTGGATCATCCAATGGCCGTAAAGCAATTAACAAAAGATTGTTTGATAAATTTTGATCAAAATAAATTGGTACTGCAAATTGCTTCCACCGATTAGTTAAACCCAAACCATCGGTAATACTTCTGTCGACATTAACGCTGGTCACATAAGTCAAATCTTGGCTGGCAATAAAGTCTTGGTTATCGTTCGGACTATTAAGTGGCCCAGGATTAGCATCACTAGCCTTGGCCCAAAAAGAAAGAATAAAGGTTCGATTCTTAAGTGATGATCCAAGATCAATAAATGTTTGAACACCGGTCCGAACGGTTGGATCAGCTACTGAGCCAGAGTTAGTTAATTTTAAAGTGCTATTACCCGAATGAACATCACCTTTTTCTATGCTTTCGACTATTCCACCAACTGGCGCCCAAATGTTTTGCAAATCTATTTCTCCATTTTCAAAACCGCCATCAGGGAAAAGATTATAAGTGTTAACAATAAATGCTTGAGGCGATCCAGGGTTACTGGCAGACTGATAATTTCTAAAAACATTTAAACTGACATTGTCGCCTTTAATGCCTTCTGGCGCCACTAAAAATTGCGAACAGCCATCAGAATCTGGGTCGCAAGTTTTAACATCGCGATCAAAATGAATTTTACTTTCGTCTTTACTGACCAAAGCAGACTGATATAAAGTGACCGAATCAGTGACACAACTTTTGGAAATTCGAAAATCATCAAACCAAACCGTACCACTTACCCTGTTTGGATCGCTGATTACAACTTTAATTTTTACCGCTTGAGCACTACTAATTGAAAAATCTTTGGTTGATAACTGAACCCAATGGTTTTTATCATTTACACCAAAGACATCTTTAAAATTTATTTTAACTCCACCATTAAAGGCTGACCCATCTTCATTGATAATATTAAAACTGACATCACCAAGATTTAAACTATTAAAAATGTAGCCCGAAAAACTATAATCTCCGGCTTCCAAAGTTATTGGATCAGAAACAAAATACTGATTGTTTCCACCCGCATCGCCTTGGCTAAAAAATCTAACACTATTGGTGCCAGTATGCACCTGTTCTAGACTACCGCCGACTCTTTGAATATAAGTATTACTGCTAGCCGTCCAATTGTCGGCCAACTTAAAAGCAGACGCGCTAGATTCGAAACCAAAATTAGGAACAAAATTAGTCAACGCATCACAGCTTGATTGCCGACAAGAAACACCACCATAAGGAATAGTACAAGATGAAGAAACAATACAAACATTTTTCTGACCGTCCCAAAATTTAGATGATTGACTGCAAGGCGAACTGATTGTTAAAAGGTTATTATCCTTTGTACAAGAAACATTACCGGGTTCGATACTACAATCTAAGGTAACTGGACAACCATCGACATTGGTACAGCTTGAGAATGTATCTTCGGCATCATTTTTACAAGTCCAAACTCCATTAACCACATTAAAATCTTGACAATACCACTGACAGCCGGCATTATCAGCACTACAACTGTTGTAAGTTAAAGTATTTTGCAAATAAGCCACCGGCTTGCCATTATAATCTTGAAAAGATTGACAGGTGTTGTAATTATTAGGACAACTAGTACCACCCAAATTCCAAATTGGTTTTTCTTCCATACAATAGCCATAAATACAATTGCCTTGTTCATCTTTTTGCAAACAAGATTGATAATCGGCACAATAATCTGCCCTCGTTAAAGTTCTATCATCACCAACAATAGTTTCGGAAGTAATAACCGGACCAGGCCCCAATGCATTACAAAATTCTTCATACGACCTTAAGACCCAATTTTTATCAATCAAATGATAAAAAGGGCTGCCAAAATCATCATAAGCATCAATCAAACTATTAAGAGTGAGCACCTGAGAACTATTCTCCCCCAATCTACTATTAATAATCTCGGCGGCTAATTCCCAGGTGACTGGAATAATTCTATGAGCTCTTAAAATCAAAAGGCTGCGGTAAGGATAACCTTCATTGTATCTTGGCTGAAAATCTTTTGTCACAAAACCAAATGGAGCATTGCCATCCAAAAGTCCTCGATCAATAGCTTGTTTAACCGTTAATTGCTGAGAAATTGCTTGACGAAAATTATCATCAATTGCACATTCATCTGGCGCTGGATTATCAATATCCGAACATGAAACGAGATGATCCAAAATAGAATATTCACTCCCTTGAGCAGTATTTACATCCAAAAATCCAGCAAACCGATCTTGGGCACCGGCCACACCAGAATTACTACCGGGACTACTGGCATCATATAAATCAGATTGGACACCGGCTCTAGATGAGGAAGACTTATATGCGCTATCGGGAGCCAAACCCTCCTGAAGCCGATCAAAAAGTTTTGAGGCTAGAGTTTGAGCAAATGTTGCCGTAGCATCTGCAAGCGCATAGCCAGTATAAGTAGTCGCTGATCCCCAACTTAAATCCTTTATACTTTCAGCCTTATTTTTGACTTCTTGTGATGGGGTTAAAATTCGACCAGATATAACGCTCGTAACCGCCTTCCAGCCGCCACCTTCTTGCCTGGTTTTTTCAGCCACCGCGATTTGATCTGCCTGAAACTGCAAACTTTTATCAAAAAGTTTTAAACCGATTGTGAAATCATTATATTGCGGTTGAAATTCATATTTAAACCGATTCAAAAAATCCTTATCACCAACAAAATCCTTCCAATTACTAACCAAAGTTTTAATATCACACTTTGAAGATTCTGGCGGCTTGGTTTTGACTAACCCTAAACCAATTTTTAAATTTACTTTTAAATCCGGCTTACAAAAATCAAAACCGGTAAAATCACTTAAGCTGTCGACAAAAAACCCTAACGCACCACTGCCAACATCTTCCAAATACGGCCCCCAACCCTGAGTGACAAACATTGGCTGTTCACCTTTACCGCCACTGGCAATCCAAGTTGCTAAATCGTAAGCCAACTTATTAAATAAAAAATTGATGCCTTTCTTAAAAGCCACCGCCTGCCAACTTGCTAATTTTTCTTTTAATTTTCTTTCCGCCAATTCTTTATCTGCGATTTCTTGTCTACTAACCGTAGTACCTTCCTGTAACCCTTGCAAAGTTGCATCAGACGTTGGAACTTCCATTGCTTTATTGGCCGATGCCTCCGCTGCGCCAGGTAAAAAATCACGAGTTGCAGAATAAGCTAATGTTGAAAATAAAAAAGAAAAACCAAATAAAAACCCAAAAAATAAATACTTTAAACGTGACAATTTTTTATTTCCTGATTTAAAACTCATTATCTACTAAATTAAAAATCTTTAAGGGTTTGTGAAACAAAATCCAATAAATCAGCATCGCTAATATTATTAAGCTGCTCATCGGTTAAACCTGCATTTTGTTTTAACAAATCTCTAATTTCACTTGGACTCATTAAAGCAATGTCTTCTTTGGTTAATCCTGGATTATTGCCGACGTCTTGGTCGACTGCGTAGCTATTTGTCTGGATTGCGCTATTATCAGTTGGCGTATTTAAGGCTTGCTGATATAAATTCAATACATCCTGATCGCTTAAAATATCTAAATAGTCATGCGTCAATCCAGCATCAAGCAAAATTTGTCTGATCTGGTCTACCGACACATCAGTTGGCAATCCGCTTGGCACTCCAGTAGTTAACTGGGGCACAGCTGCTTGTTGAATAACACCGCTTTGAATATCAGATAAAGCAAAACAATCTTTGCCCTCAACACAATTTGGATCACTGCCCCTGGCAATTTCTTGCTTGTCGGTATAGCCATCAGAATCGGAGTCAGTTAAATAGGGACTGGTATGATAGACATTCAATTCGTCAAAATCCGACAACCCATCAGAATCAGTATCCTTTTGCGCCAAGCCTAATAAATCTTGACTGCTAGCATCTTGGTTCAAAGTAATTTCCAACTTACCAGCCTGTTGTTGATGGCTGATATATGGCGCAAAAACCAAATTGCGAAAATGTAAAACACTAAAAACAACCGCAAAAAGTCCAACTAATAAAATTGCCCGATTTAAAAAAATAGAATTTTTTTTGGGGTCAGAAAAAAAAATTTTTAATCTGGCGGCAAAACCAACCCTGCTAACTTCACTGTAATCATCATAAATCTCTGACAAAACATCGGCATCACTATTTTTTTTGCCTATTTGGGCCATTTTTATTTGAGTTTATTGACAAGCCAGAAAAGCTCCAACAATCTTAAAAATTCAAAAAGAAATTATCCAATACTTTGACTTTATTATACTAAAAATTTATAAAATCAACAAGTGAAAAAGTGGATTATTTAAAATATTTTTTTAATTTCTTCACCAAACCAAGCCAGTCGCCAATCGATAGATCTTGTGGCCGAACGTTTTCCGCCAAACCAACAGCCAACAAACAACTTTTAGCCTCCAAACTAGCAATATGCAGTCCAGCTGATAAATTATTATGTAATTGTTTACGCCTAGCTGAAAAACCGATCCTAACAACTTGCCAAAAATCATTTTCGTTAACCGAACCAAGCCATTTTTTGAACATCTGATTAGTCATAATTGCATTTAAATTAATCACCGCCGAATCAATTTTAGGTACCGGCCAAAAATCGTTTTTACTGATTCTGGCCGTAATTTCTGGCTGACAATAAACCTGAACCGAAATCGACAGCAAGCTCATTGACCCCGGCTTGGCACAAATTCTTTCAGCTACTTCTTTCTGCAACATTAAAGTCATTGATTTTGGCTTACCTGCTTGCAATGTCAAAAATTTTTTTAAAAAAAACGAAGTGATGTTGTAAGGCAGATTAGCAACAATTTTGTAGTCAACCAACCCGTGCTCGGTTGGATCAAATTTTAAAATATCTTGGTTGACTAAATCTAATTTTTTATTGTTCGGAAATTGACTTAATAAAAAACGAAAAAGTTTATAATCCAGCTCAACACTCACTAGCCTTTTGGCTTGCTCTATCAATCGGGCAGTTAAAAACCCCAACCCCGGGCCAATTTCCAAAACCGAGTCGTTTGGGCTTAGTTGAGCTGCTTGAATAACTTGGTCCATTGCCGCCGGGCTAATTAAAAAATTCTGGCCCTTGTCGTGGTCAGGTCTAATGTCGTATATTTTACAAATTTTTTTAATCTCTTGAGTGTTCATTGCTTTGATAAAATGATAATGGTATAATTATAACAAATTATAGAAATAATTGCGCTTATGAAAAATCATTCGGAAAAAGTCAGGGCTAAAAGAATCAAGAAATGCTACCGATTCACTATTTCTCACTGGAAAACAGTGACTTTAGTAATGGCATTAATTATTTTGTTTAGCAGCATTTATATTATCAACGATATTATTCCTAAACAAACTCAGGCCGGCAATAGCTTTAATGCAATTTTACCACCCAACATGCCATCAGTTGCCTTGCCCTATGGTGGTAAAATAACGTCAACGCTAGATTGCAGTAGCGTAGCTACGTGCGGCAATCCAATTTGCTTGTTGGGTAGATGTATCTTACAAGTTCCTTTTGTGATTCATTTTTTTGATAATTATAAACAAACAAACCAGAATGGTTTAGATAAACTAAAAGACGAACTTCTAGAGCCAAAGGAACTAGAAAAATGTCCTGAATTTTGCGCTCAACTTGGTTTAAATGTTACTTGCAGTATATGGTGTGGGGCGGTATTGCCAGGCTTGCAAGAAGAAAATAAATCACCGGTTGATATCGCTGTCGATGCCTTAGTGAGTACAAACATGACCACTCCTGGTGTGGCTTTTATTATTGCACCAGTTGAAATTGGAATGCCGGCTTGCAATTCAATGGGCTACTTATTAGGCAAAGGCTTTGGAGAAGGACTATATTTTAATCTCCCGCCAGGCCAATTAACTCCAGTCGGTGATAGTTGCCGCGGTAATTACTACTTGACTGGCGGCTTCTAATAATCTAATTAATTTTTATCGCACCAGCCCTAAGAATTTTAATTTTATTTCGAGAAACCTTAACCAATGTTGAGGTTTTCTTTTTTTTCAACCGACCAGCGTCAAGAATCAAATCTGGTTTATCTTTATTCTCTTTAAAATAATTAATCACCGACTTAGTATTATAAACTGTTGACTGGCCAGATAAATTAGCTGAGGTGGCAATCAACGGTTTTCCAGCCAGCTGGCATAACTGCCGAGTAATTTGGTTATCGGGCACGCGAATTGAAAATTTTTTACTCACCACAATCGAAAGCGGTCCCGGCCAATATTTTTTCGCTAATTTTTCTTCTACTGAATTTAAATTAAAAAAAGCCTTAACCTGTTTAAGACTGCTAGCCACTAAAACAAATTTTTTATCTTTTCTTTTTTTGATTGCTAAAACTTTTTTAATAACTTTTTTTGAATCAAACACCCCACCTAAACCATAAGCCGTGTCAGTTGGAAAAACTACCACGCCATCCCTTTTAATCACTTCGACAATAGCATTAATACTAGCTATTGAGGGCTTTATCACCAACATAACTTTTAATCCCTAACTTGTTTAACCAAACGGTAAGCGGCAAAAACAAACGGATTTAAAACTATTTCGTAGTTACCAACATATTCTTTCGGCTGAGATAACTGAGCAAACCCATTTTTAAATCGAGTAATCCCCTCCCATTTTTCATCATAAAAACTCTGGCCATTGACTCCTCCAAAGTCGTAATAATGACAATCAAGTCTTTTAGCTTCCAAAATCGCTTGCCAATGCAACAAATACGGCGCCATTGCTCCACGATAAAGATCCGATGAAGCGCCGTGCAGATAAGTGGCGAATCGCCCAAAAAAACTGACCATCGCTGCGGCCACAATCTTGCCGTCGCATTCGGCCAAAACCAATTGAATAGTCTGATCGTTTTTAAAAGTATCAAAAAGTTTTTTATAATGATCTTTGAGGTGGGGCTTAAAGCCGTCGCGCTTGGCGGTTTGTTTCATCAATGCCCAAAATACTTCCATGTCTGGTGCTTCTCGACTAATTTTGATTTGCACTCCTTTTTTTTGAGCCAAAACAATATTATATCGAGTTTTTTGCTTCATGCCGGCTAAAATTTCTTCTTCTGATCGATTAATATTAACAATAAAAGCACACTTAGGCTGAATATTATCATCACTTAGCCTAAAACCAAGGGCAGAAATTTTTTGGGCTGAATCTTGACTCCAAGCCGGATCAATTCTGATCATGAAACTTTTTTGCTGATGAGCCAAATTTTTTACTTCAGCAAAGAATGAATCAAGCGAATCTTTATCGACCAACGGCGAAACCACCGGCCCACGCGGACAATACAAATAATTATATTCAAACGGCAATTCGTGTCTAACCAACAAAGCTGCTGCTTTAATTTGGCCGTCGTCGTCAATCATCGCTAACCGAAAAATTGTGTGATCTAAATTTTTTTGAAAATCACCCCACCGCCAAGACTGCAATAGGCCGCCATCTTGGGCATTATTTTTAACAAACTCATCCCAACTGTTAGCCAAGTCGTCTTGAGCGGTAATAATATTCATAAACTAGACGACAAAATTAATTAATCTTCCCCGGACAAAAATAACTTTTCTAACCACCTGGCCTTCAAGATTCACCGAAACATTAACCTGCTGTTTGGCAATTTTTTCAGCTACCGCTTGGGTAATATCAGCCGGCACTTTTATTTTTGCTCTTACTTTGCCATTCACTTGAATTACTAATTCAATTTCTTGGTCTTGAAGTAAACTTTCATCATAGGCCGGCCATTTTTGAGTAAAGATTGAATTTTTATTACCCAATAAAGCCCAAATTTCTTCGCAAACATGAGGAGCAAATGGCGCTAAAATAAAAAGCAAGCTGTCAGCAATAAGTTGATTGATTGACCCAACTGCTAAAATTTTATTAACCAAAATCATCATCGCCGAAACGGCCGTGTTGTAATCTTGAGTTTCAATGTCATCATTAACTTTTTTAATTGTCTTGTGAGCCAAAGACAACAAGTCATCATCAACTGCCTCTTCAATAATTTTGATTTTACCATTATAAATATCCCAAATTTTTTCAATAAATCGCCGCACCCCAACTACGCCTTTGGTATCCCAAGGAATCGCTTGATCAAACGGCCCCATAAACATTTCATACAATCGCATGGTGTCAGCGCCAAAAACTTTGACCACATCATCCGGATTAACGACATTGCCTTTTGACTTTGACATTTTTTCTCCTCCCTCGCCTAAAATCATTCCCTGTGATGTTCGCTTGCGATATGGCTCATTACCACATTCTTTTGGAATCACTCCTAAATCATATAAAACTTTGTAAACAAACCGCGAATATAATAAATGCAAAGTGGTATGCTCCATTCCGCCATTATACCAATCAACCGGCAGCCAATAAGCTAACTTTTCCTTGTCAGCTAAAGCTTGATCGTTATTCGGATCGGTATAGCGTAAGAAATACCAATTAGACCCCGCCCAATTTGGCATTACGTCAGTTTCTCTGTTTGCCGGTCCACCACACTGCGGACAAGTAGTATTAACCCAATCTTTAATTAAAGAAAGTGGCGATTCGCCAGTGTCAGTTGGCTGATATTTCTCTACCCGAGGTAATTCAATTGGCAAATCTTTTTCGGGTACCGGCACCCAGCCGCACTTAGCACAATTAATCATCGGGATTGGCTCGCCCCAATAACGCTGACGCGAAAAAACCCAGTCACGCAGTTTATAATTAACCGCTCGACTAGCTAAACCTTTTTCTTCCAAATATTTAATAATTGGCTCTCTGGCTTGATCCCAGCGCATGCCGGAAAATTCTTTTGGCTCTTCTAAAATTCCATCTGGTTCACGATAAAAAACCTCCAAGTCTTTAACCTGTTGAGCTAATTTTTGATCAGCCGGAAATAAAACCGGTTTCAAATCAATTTGATATTTTTTAGCAAACTGCCAATCACGTTGGTCATGAGCGCTGCAATTAACAATCCCGGTCCCATAGTCAGAGACCACATAACTGGCCACCCAGATTGGCAAATCTCTACCTAGCCCTAAATAATTTTCAACATAACGACCGGTAAAAATACCTTCCATCTCTGTTTCAAGATTAAAACGATTAGCCGCTTTCTTTTCTTTGATTCCTTCAACAAATTCCATAACTGATTTTTCATACTCAGTACCAGCCACCAACTCTTTAACCAAAGGATGATCAGGCGCAATCACTGTAAAAGTTTGAGCCATGAAAGTTTGAGGAATTGAATCATAAACTTCAAATTCAATATCTAAATCTTTGACCTTATTTTTTATGTTGACTCCGTAACTCCGACCAATCCAATTGATCTGTTGGGCTTTAATTTTTTCTAAATAATCAACATGATCCAGATCTTCAATCAACCGATCAGCATATTTAGTAATTTTTAACATCCACTGCTCTTTTAGCCTTTGTTCAACCGGACCACCGCAACGTTCGCAATGGCCATTGATTACTTCTTCGTTAGCTAAACCAATTTTACAATTCAAACACCAGTTAATCGCGATCTTGTCCTTATACGCTAAGCCAGCCTCAAACATTTTTAAAAATATCCACTGAGTCCATTTATAATATTTTGGATTAGTGGTGACTACTTGCCGATCCCAATCAAAAGAAAAGCCCAATGATTTTATCTGTCGGGTAAAATTAGCAATATTTTTTTCAGTGATAACAGCCGGATGAATGCCGGTTTTAATGGCATAATTTTCCGACGGCAAACCAAAAGCGTCAAAACCAATTGGATATAAAACATTATAGCCTTCCAGTCGGCGTTTATTGGCTAAAATATCTAAAGCGATATAAGGCCGTGGATGACCAACGTGCAACCCTTCACCTGACGGATAAGGAAACTCAATTAAGCAATAATATTTCTTTTTTGATAAATCGTCGCTAGCGGCAAAAGTTTTATGTTTTGACCAATAATCCTGCCACTTTTTTTCAATTTT
>JAFGGX010000026.1 GCA_016930315.1 Candidatus Buchananbacteria bacterium | reverse complement strand
ATCAAAGTCAGATAAATTACGGCAATGCCAATATTATAATCAGCCCAACCGGTATAAAGCCAAATTAGGATGTTGTAAAGCGGAATGTAGAGATAATGGTTCCAAACGAAAATCAATGGTTCCATATTAAAATAATGCTTATTGAAATACTAAGTTGACTAAAACTGATAAATTTAGTCTAACATAAAATCAAAAAATAAGCAAAAAAGCAAAAAATTATAAAGCGCTATTAAAAAATACTATTTTTTTAGGATTCTAACCACCCCATTGTCCCCATCCACCTCGACCAAATTTCCATCTTTAAGCACCTGAGTTGCAATTTTAGTGCCAATAACGCATGGCTTATTCATTTCACGAGTAACAATTGCTGCATGACAGGTTAGACCACCTTCATTAGTAACAAATGCCAATGCCTTGGACATCAACGGCAAAAATTCTGGACGGGTCATAGAAGTAACCAAAATTTCTCCCTCATTAAAAAATTTATTATTATTTTTTGCATCAAAAATAATATGCGCCCTGCCTCTAACACAACCACCATTGCCAATGGTACCGCTAAATTCTTTTATACCTCCTTTAGTTTTATTTGCCTTTACCACATCCAGCCATAGTTTTTGAGGAATGTCATTATAACCAATAGGGTTCATTATCCCCCAACGACCGCCAAGCTCGGCATATTTTTTAGCCGCCAAAAGGAATGAATTCTCTTTTTCATATATGATTTTCAAAACTTCATCAACCGTCAGCCAGAGCATCTCTTGTTTATGAAATTTATATTGTCTACATACATCATCCAACCACCGATCCATTATCTCAACAACTAATAACAATAATTTTTTCTTATCATCACGAAAAGATACCGCTAAGCTGGCGGCATTGACAAGTGACTGATATCTTTTTGGTAACTTCCGCTTTGATTGATTTTTTACCTTCTGATAGTTTTTTATTTTTAGGTAATACTGCCACAACCAATCCTGAGTAATAATAAATGAACCTTTATAAGAATTTTGGATCCAACCATATTTGGCAACAAAATCTTGATAAGCTGCGCTAAAATTTTTAGGATATTTATCAACCAGCCCTATAAGGTTATCTTGAGCAAGATTAAGAAATGAGGGTTTTTTCTCGGTAATGTTTGCATGCAAAACTTCAAATAATTTTGGTTCATCTGTCTGCAGTTTAAAAAAATATTCATCCAGACCATAATCAAAGCCAAAAAGAATCTTACTCGCGTTTGAAAGAGTACAATGAATAACCGACCAAATACTTACAAAATTCTTATTTTTCCAGCTAGTTTGACACAACTCAATAAGATCCTCAACTTGCTGATAATATATTTTAAAAATTGCCAAGAAAGTCTCATCACCATGCAACAGCTCACTGATAACTAGACGGCCCTCTCCTAATAATTCCTCTTTAGGAACGTAGGCATCAAGCTGTTTATTCTTAAATTGATTTACGAAATGACGCCATTGACTTTCATATTTATTCGCTTTCTCAGTGCTAGACAAAGTGTACACGGAAGTAAAAAATGGGTATGCCTCATATTTCCAATTAAAAGAATCGACCCAAATTTTTGGGTTCATCTCTATTTTTTTAGATATTGGTTTAATAACCATATTGGTCAAATAATAAATATTTGATGATAACCTAATGATCAAATTATAAACCAAAGACATTGCACAATCAAATGCCAGGTAACTATACTTTAAAATCTTATGCCAAACAAAAAGATTAAGAAGTTTTTCGTGATTGGCGGACCCGCTCAAGGTCGGTGAGGAATTTTTTACGTAGTCTAATACTTTTTGGGGTTACTTCCAAATATTCATCTTCGTTCATCACGCTCAAACCCGTTTCCAAATCTAAAATTACCGGCGGAGTCAATTTAATCGCTTCATCGGCATTCGATGAGCGCATATTGGTTAATTGTTTGCCTTTAATCGGATTAACCGCCATATCATTACCTTTAGCCGTATTACCAATAACCATGCCTTCATAAACTTCCGTATTCGGGCCAATATAGAGCATGCCGCGATTTTGTAGATTGGCCAATGAAAAAGCCAAGGTTTTTCCAGTAGCGGCCGAAATCATTGAACCTAAATCATTTTTTTGAATTTCACCGGCATAAGGTTTAAAATCTAAAAATCGAGCACACAAAATACCTTCACCGCGAGTATCAATCACAAATTCATTTCGATAACCCAACAAGCCTCGAGTTGGCACTTCAAAAATAATTTTAGCCTGGCCGTGATGATTTTTTAAATCAATCAACTGCCCTCGCCGCTTGGAAATTTTTTCAATCACAATCCCGGACATACTTTCCGGCACATCAATTGTCACTTCTTCGAACGGTTCGTATTTTTGACCATCGATTTCTTTGATAATTACGTGTGGCTGAGAAACCTGTAATTCATAACCTTCCCGTCTTAAATTTTCTAACAAAATAGCAATATGTAATTCGCCTCGGCCACAAACTTTGTAAAAAGTTGTATCAGAAAAATCAATTTTTAAGCCAACATTAACCTCTAATTCTTTTTCCAATCTTTCTTTTAACTGCCGACTGGTGACAAATTTTCCTTCTCGCCCAGCAAACGGCGAATTATTAACCAAAAAATTCAAAGTAATAGTCGGCTCGTCAATTTTAATGGCCGGCAAAGCCTCTTGTTTAGCGTCAGCCGAAATAGTTTCGCCAATTTCAATATCAGGCAACCCGGCAATCATTACAATATCACCAGCCACCGCTTGATCAACTTCGGTTCGACTTAAGCCCTGAAAAGTAAAAATTTTATTAATTTTGCCTTTTCTCACCTCACCTGTTGCGTCTTTAATAAAAACATCTTGAGGTGATTTTAAAATTCCAGTGTAAATCCGACAAATACCACAACGACCTAAAAAATTGTCATAAGCTAAATTGAAAGGCTGAGCGGCTAACGGCTGATCAACCGCCTCTGGATCAACCGCCTTGACTTTTTCTAAAATTAAATCTAAAAGCGGCATTAAATCTTTTGATTCATCATCTAAATTCAACTTAGCAAAACCTTGCTTAGCCGCTGCATAAACAACCGGAAAATTTAGTTGCTCGTCGTTAGCTCCCAGATCAAAAAATAATTCATAAACCATATCAACCACCGCTTTCGGGTCAGCATTGGGTTTATCAATTTTATTAATTACCACAATTGGTTTTAAACCTAATTCCAAAGATTTTTTTAAAACAAATTTGGTTTGCGGCATTGGGCCTTCTTGGGCGTCAACCAATAACAAAACACAGTCAATTGACCGCAAGATTCGCTCGACTTCCGAACTAAAATCAGCGTGACCTGGAGTATCAACAATATTAATTTTAGTGTCTTTGTAAAAAACTGAGGTGTTTTTGGAATAAATAGTAATCCCCCGTTCTTTTTCTAGGGCGTTACTGTCCATACTCACCCCTTCTTCGGACATACCGGTTTGGCGCATCAAAGCATCAGTCAAAGTGGTTTTGCCGTGGTCAACGTGAGCAATAATGGCGATATTTCTAATTTCCATAAAATAAATATGATAATACTTACGAATACTAATTAAAAAAATTACGCGGTGACGTAATTAAAGGTTCGTCTAGTTTAATAGATTACATTATTTTAATTAATTTGTCAATTGACAAAAATTCTGTGAGCGCTAAACTAAAGTTAAATCTCGACCGAAGAAAGGCGGTGATTTCGATGACTGTGATCATAATGATGACAGGACCAGAAGGAATGATTCATCCTCCTCTGGGCGATGGCTCTTTGCCGATGACGTCAATTATTACCTCCTTGCAAAAAACGCAAAAGCGTCTGGCAAGACTGGGTATTCACACCAGCTTTGTAATGACCATGAAGGGGGCAGACGGAGGTGGGGCTTTTACCGCAAATAGAGACGGGGATGCTCCATCAGAAGTCTCGAGTCTGGCTCAAAGTATTCTGAGAGCAATAGTACATCTTGCCAATACACGAAGATGAAGGAAGGAAGGCTGTAGAAAAACGATCTCAATGGAGCTCAAAAGTAGAAATGCCAAAACCTTCACTCAACCCGCCGGACTGTAACCAAATCAGACCGGCGGTTTCTTTTTTTAAAAAAATCAAAAAACCCGGCTTGATTGCCGGATTTTTTCATGGCTGGCCGTGTCGTTCGTGAACGACGTGGCTGGGAGACCAGGATTCGAACCTGGATTAATGGCTTCAAAGGCCACTGTCCTACCATTAGACGATCTCCCAATAAAGTTAGCTACTAGTAATCTTTTATAAACCAAATTGATAAAATTGTCAATTATCACAAAACCAAAAGTCATGGCGAGACTGTCTAACCATGACTGGCCTTAAAAAATACTAGACTTTTAAATACTTTCTCATCGCAAAAATACTACTCAAAACATTAAGTAAAACGGTAATCAAAAATTCCACCCCTAAAATTTTAATAATGTTTTGGCTAAAATATTGAGCTAAATTAAAAGTGCTATCAAGAAAAAAACTATTCACATATGGCTGAATCAATCCTAAAATTGGGTAAGTAACTGCCATTGCGATTGCCACGCCAAGCAAACCATAAATAATACTTTCAAGCAAAAATGGACTTCTGATATACCAATTGGTGGCCCCAACCAACTTCATGATTGAAATTTCTTCCCTGTGAGTATAAATTGCCACTCTAATAGTATTAAAAACAATCAACAAAGAAATTAGAATAAAAATTCCCGAGGCAATCAGACCAACGCGATTGACATTATCAGAAACTTCTTTAATCCGATCAATAAAAACTTCGTTATCATCAAAACTTTTGTCTTGAATTAAATTATTGTATTTTGAATTATTAACCACATCAATAATGTCTGGATAATCACCAATGTCTTTAGCCTTGATAATTAAAGTCGCACCCAAAGGATTTTCTTGCAATTCATTTAGAGACTGAATGATATCAGCGTCCCCTTGATGCTTCTGCTTAAACTGTTCCAAAGCCTGAGCTTGAGAAATATAAGTAATATCGTCAATTTGAGGAACAGCCGAAAGATAGATTTGAGTTTCTAGAACCTGTGATTCACTGGCGTCGTGATTAAAATAAAGACTAACATCAACTTTATTTTGCACTACTTTAATCGCGTTATCGGATAAAATATTTAAAATCAATAAAAAATTAACTGAAATAAAAGCTAAAACGATAATGGTAATGGTTACAATTGATAGCCAAAAATTTCGCCAGAAACTTTGCCAAGCAAAAACAATAATTTGACGAATTGAAGAGATGCTCATAAAATATATTTTCCTTTCTTTTGATCGGAAATAATTTTTCCACTATCAATAGTAATAACCCGCTTATTGATTGAGTTGACCACATCTTGATTGTGAGTAACCAAAATTACGGTTGTACCAAAATCATTAATTTTCAAAAGCAGCTCCATGATTTCTTTAGTATTTTGAGTATCAAGGTTGCCGGTTGGCTCATCGGCCAATAAAATTTTTGGTCGGTGAACCAAGGCTCTGGCAAGAGCCACTCTTTGCTGTTCCCCACCGGACAGCTGAACCGGATAACGGTCTTGCTTACCTTCTAAACCAACAATTTTTAAAACCTGCGGAATAATTTCTTTCATCCGCACCAAACTAATGCCGCTAACCTGCAAAGCAAAAGCAATATTTTCAAAAACAGTCTTTTTTTCTAATAATTTAAAATCTTGAAAAACTACTCCGATTTGTCGACGCAAAATTGGAATCTCACGGTTTCTAATGTCAGTGATATCCCAACCACCAATAATAATCCTGCCTTTTGAAGCCTTTTCTTCGGCAATCATCAGTTTTACCAAAGTAGTCTTACCGGTGCCACTTTTACCAACTAAACAAATAAATTCCTTTGGTTTAATGTGTAAATTAACACCCTTCAAAGCATGGACATCCGGCGGGTAAAATTTCGATAGATCTTTAAGAATAATCATTGACTTGCCAGTTAAGGTTTAATTTTTTATAATTGAGTCGTTATATTTGTCATAATATCTGCGGGTATAGTTTAGTGGCTAAACGCGACCTTCCCAAGGTTGAGTCACGGGTTCGATTCCCGTTACCCGCTTTGCCAAACTATTTTTTATTTCTTTCATTATCTAAGCCCGAGTAGCTCAATTGGTAGAGCAACGGTATCGTAAACCGTAGGTTGTCGGTTCAATCCCGACCTTGGGCTTAGATGATGACAGAAAAACGATTCCAATCCCTAGCGAAAAAAATACTGCCACCATTTTCCAACATTAGTTTTTGCCACATTGACTGCCGATTTTGAATTAACATCCTGATTGAAATCAAAATTCAAATCAGTTACTACCACCGCCTTCTCCCCGGCCTTTTTTAAACCTAAATCCATCCTTGCTTTTTTTTCAACATAAGCCGATGAATTTAAATACTCAATCAATTCAGATAAATCTGAATTTTTTTGAGTTTCAATTTCAATCTGATTTTTTAAACCATCAATCTCTTGATTAACTGCATGATTACTTGACCAAACCCGATAGATATTTAGACCGACAAAACTGACAACAATAATACCAATGAGTAAAAAAAATTTACTTTCCCAAAATCTATTTGGTTTTGAATTTCCTCGCTGCTTCATCGCTTTGATAATTATACTATATTTTGAGATAGTAACTCAACCGTTAAGAGCCAACCAGATCTTTAAATTTCTCTTCACCCAACCCTTTTTTAATCTTATTTAATAATTTAACCAGTTCATCGGCCGATAAGTTAGCCTGATTTAATTTTTTTTCGGTTTGATCGTTTTTGAGTTGATTAATTAGCTGTTGAATTTTGTATGGGCGGTTGATGTTGTCAATTAAATATTTACTTTTACCGTTTGTAACTGTAATAAACAAATTGCCAGTCCGGCTCAAAACTTGATTCAAGCCGCCGGTTTGACAAACCACCTCATCAATCTTATCCAAAGGAATTTCGGAAATAATTTGATTAAATAATTTTTTGTGATCAATATCAATTAGTCTTTGATTGGTGATAATAAAAACGGTTGCTTGCCATTTAACCAAAACGCTAACCAGCCAAAAAATAGCTAACAGTAAAATAATTAAAAATATAATTGTACCAATCTGACCAAATCTTAATAATGGATAAAACAAAAAAAAGTCAACAACAACTAACAAAATCGGCGACAACAACTGAATTGTTAACAAAAATTTTGATCGCCTAATAATGTTGATGACTTCTTCATCCTCATTAATAAGAATGTTTTTATAAATATTTTTGTTTTCCATTTCTGTTAAATTACAACACCCAAATTATACCAAAAAATCAACTTTTAAGCCAATCAAAAAGCCCCGCCTCTAAGCGGGACTTCAGTTCGGTTTTAGATCAGCTTTAAAACATTCCACCAATTTTCAATATATTCCGCTCGACGATTCTGATACTTTAAATAATAAGCGTGCTCCCAAACATCCAAGCAAATAATTGGCTGATCCCCTTTTAATAAAGGCGAATCCTGATTGGCTGTGTTATAAACTACCAATTTTCCATCTTTGCTTTTAACCAACCAAGCCCAGCCGCTGCCAAACTGACTGGTTGCTGCTTGGGTGAAAACTTTTTTAAATTCATCAACCGAACCAAAGGTTTTTGTAATTTCTTCAACTAAAAATTGATCGACTGTCTTTTTTGGACCCATCACTGACCAAAAAAAGTTGTGGTTAATAAATCCGCCGCCATGATTTCTAAAAGCTTTCTGATCTTCTTCGCCTAGGCCGCTGTTTGATAAATCAGCCATAATTTCTTCCGGCGTTTTATTTAGGTCCGGATATTTTTCCAAAACTGCATTCATATTGTCGGTATAAGCCTGATGATGCTTGTCGTGGTGGACTTTCATCGTCTCGGCATCAATGTAAGGTTCAAGAGCATCGTAGGCGTATGGCAATGGTGCTAATTCGTGCTTCATATAATTTTAATTATGGATTAGTTTTTTACGAGTCTTGACGTGACCCATTTTTGATAATATTTTTCAAAAAGGCGTTAATGATTGTCAAAACTAAACTGAAAGCAATTGCCCACCAAAAACCAGAAACCATAAAGCCAGGCACCAACCAACTGGCCAACATCACCAGCAGAGCATTGATAACAAAAGTAAACAATCCTAAGGTTAAAATATTTATTGGCAAGGTAAACAAAATAATAATTGGCCGGAGCAATAAATTAATTAAACTCAAAACAATTGCCACGATTAAAGTCACCCAAGGACTGGCCAGGGTCACACCTGGCAACAAATACACGGTAATTAAAATGGCAACAGCATAAATTAAAAATCTTAATAAAAGCATAATGGTAAATTATTATTTAGTGTCTGGCCTAAGCCAAAAATTAATAATTCTATCTAACTGATGAAACCGTCGTTTCTTTTCTTCGTGCGGCACATCATCAACCATTACTTTGGCGGCGGCTGTTCCGGTGCGGGGTGAATAACAAGCGATATAAGCTCGCTCAAACTTAACTTTTTTTACCAGCTTAACTGTTTGGTTAAAAGCGGCTTTAGTTTCGCCGGGAAAACCAACAATAATGTCAGTGGTAAATTTGGCCTCGGGAATTGCCTTTTTAATTTTTTCAATCAACTTGACATACTCAGCTTGAGTATACCACCGATTCATCTTTTTTAAAATCACATCATCCCCCGCCTGAACCGGCAAATGCAAAATACGGCTGATATTTTTATTTTTTGCAATCACTTCAATTAATTCATCAGAAAAATCCCACGGGTTTGATGAAATAAAATCAACTTTTTTTATACCTTTAATTTGACTAATGGTTTCCAGCAAATAAGGAAAAAGAGTTGGAATTCGCTGACGGCCCAAATGTTTAACCATCACTGGCTTAACTATCCGCTTATCTGGCAATTTATATGACTGATTATCTTTAACTAAATCAGCTCCATAAGAATTAACATTTTGACCCAACAAAGTAATTTGACTAAAGCCCGCCTTAACTAAATGCTTAACCTCATCAACAATTTCGGCAAACGGCCTGGAATGTTCTCGACCACGGGAAAACGGCACAATACAAAAAGTACAAAAATTATTACAACCATTAGAGATTGGCACCAAGGCGTGAGTCGCATCATTTCGGATCGCCTGATATTCAAAGCCCACTTCTTCGATCGGTAAAAATTCATCGACTTGTGGCAAGCGTTTATGCAAATCATACATCCGTCGTCCACTTGGTTCTCGAGCGGCTGCTCCCACCAAACAACCAGTGACTACAATTTTAAAATTTGGCTTTTTCTTTTTTAGCTTATGCAAATTTTTAACCAAGCCGTAAACCCGATTTTCTGCCTGCTGCCTCACCACACAAGTATTGATAATACCAACGTCAGCATCGGAAAAATCTTTGGCCAGTTTATAATTTCTCGCCTGATAATAAGCCGCGATTCTTTCAGAGTCAGCAACATTTTGAGCACAACCAAATGTTTGGATAAAATATTTCATAAAATAAATAATCGGCTTAAACGGCCGAAAAATAACAAAAAAATTAATCGGCCTCAAATAACGGGCTCGCAAATAATTTTATTTAGGATAAATCCGTTTGCCATCTTGATCTTTAATAATAATTGCATCAACCGGACAGCTTTTAGCTCCATCCAAAATTCTTTGGTCGGTATCGGTTTGAATGCCATCGATAATTACGGCTTTAGCTTCATCATCCAAATCATACGAATCTGGAGCAATGGCCACGCAAGTCGCCGCCCCAATGCAAGCTTGGCGATCGACTTCCACCGTCCAACCATTTTTTAACTTAATCGGCCCCGATGGCTTTTTTTTATCTAATAAGTCGACCATAAAAAAATTAAAGAGACTTATGCCTATTAATTTTGTTTGGAATTTTTTTCAAAATATCAAAAGCTTCGTCTACATCATCGGTAATTGTCCAGAGTTTTAATTTCTCTTCGGTCAAGGTGTGATATTTTTTAACCGGATTTTCTCTCATCCACTTGATTAAAGAATCCCAATAACTTTTGCCAAAAAGAATTACCGGCATTTTGCGGTCAACTTTTTTGGTGCTCATTAAAGTTGTCATTTCAAAAAACTCATCCATTGTTCCAAAGCCGCCGGGAAAATAAACATAGGCTTGGGCAATATGAGCCAAAATTAATTTTCTGGCAAAAAAATAATTAAAGCTAAAATTTTCACTAGTAAAATTATTACGCCGTTCTTTGATGTTCAAAAAAATGTTTAAACCCACTGATCGACCATGAGCCTTAAATGCACCTTTATTAGCTGCTTCCATCATGCCCGGACCGCCGCCGGTCACCACCACGATTCCTTCTTTGGCTAAACGAGTGGTTAATTCGACTGCTTTTTTGTAAACCGTTGTATTAGATTTAATCATGGTTGAACCATACAATGTCACCACCCGGTCTGAATCGTAATTATCCATAAAATCAAAGCCGCGGGCCATTTCCGTGGCCATCCTAATCAAACGATCGCGATATTCTTTATTGCGAACATTATCGATTGCTTTCATTAATTCTTCTTGATTGAGTTGATTGGTCATAAATAAATTTAATTATAATTCTTATACTATTATGCCGTAAAAATACATTTTAGTAAAGTCGCTGAATTATTGATCCAGTTGGCTTTTCAAATCCTGAATAGTGTCCAAAAAGCGATCTTTGTTTTCGTCTTTGATCGGATTGCCGGGCGGCAGAATCTCTTTAAGCGAATTAACTTTAACCCCATTTTTAATCATTTCAAAATGAACGTGCGGCCCGGTAGAACAGCCGGTTGAACCGACATAGCCAATCACGTCTCCCTGCTTAACTTTCTGGCCAACCTTAACGGCAAATTTAGATTGATGGGCGTAGCGAGTAGTGTAAGTAGCATTATGACGAATGGTAATCATATTGCCATAACAACCATTCGAGCCGGCACCAATCACTGTACCGTCGCCAACTGTGCGAATCGGCGTCCCATAAGCGGCTGCATAATCAATTGCTCGGTGCGGACCCACCAAACCAACTTCCATTACCACTCGAGTGCCAGTCGTATAACCAGATGAAATATACTTAAAGGCAACCGGCGCTTTCAAAAACATTTTTTGCACCGAATTACCATTCTCGTCAAAATAACCTTCGTTATCATCGGACTCTTTAAAATAAAAAGCATAATAAGTTGTACCATCATTAACATATTTACCAGCTAAAATTCGCCCCGGCATAACATATTGGCCATCCAGATATCGCTCTTCATAAATTAATTTAAAGGTATCGCCTACTCGCGGATCCATGGCAAAGTCAACATCCCATTGAAAAACATTTGCCAAATCAATAATCGCCCGCTCATCAATATTATTATCTAGCGCGGCTTGATACATACTGCTTTCAACCGTTCCGCCGGCTGTTTTGATTTTTACTTCGTAATCAATCGGTTTAATTTCGGCCTGCCAAATAAATTGTGGGGTACTGGTCGCATCGGTGGTGGTTGTAACTTTGCTGACATAAAGTTTATCTTCAGTATCAATTTGATAAACTAATTGTTTAAGTTCATCAGTTTTAATGTCGTAAACTAAATCAATAGTTTTGCCTAATCTAATTTTTGACAGATCATAAACATCTTTAGCAGCATTAAAAATATTAATAGAGGTTTGACCATCAAGTCCAGCGCTTTCCATCAGCGTACCATAAGTTGAGTCGGCCACAATTTCGATTTTTTCAATCCGTTCGGTTGGTGCGGGCGGCTGTTTAAGGGTTTTTCCATTTAGATGGACTCCGACGGAAAAAAAAATAGATTTAACCTGATACAAAATACCAAAGATGAGAACAATTATTGCTACAACGATTATAACTAAACTATTTTTTTTCATTTTTAACTAATTTTAGATAATTTATAACTACGAAATATTGACAAAATATATACATCCATGTTAAAAGTAAATTAATTTCCGCCGGAACGAATGGAGGTGATATCAAATGAAACGAACACGCGGAATGACAAGACTCGAATGGCTGATGTTAATATCCATCGTAGCCTTGGTGGTAGTGGTCCTTTATGTCCTTCCAGCCTCACTTGGGTACCCCAAGGAATCAAAAGTGAGCGTCCAATTCGAGGAATTCGGTCAGGGAAAAATCTGGACTCTAACCAAATGCGAGCCCGTATCTGGCACCAACCACCTATGGCAGATCTCTATCCAAGCTGACGACGGACTGCCACAAGATGGCATTGCCGATGAAGACTTGCAAGGCCTGATCAACCAACCGGTTCATCCCCAGACGTTGGTCTTCCAGGGTACCCGCAACCAACAACCACTCCTCTATATTCAGAGATTCCCGGCAAAAACTCTTGATGGGAAATGAAGCGAATACGTTCGCCTTTTCCCTCACCCTCAGGACCACCCTGTCTCGACCGACTTGCGTGGTTCCTCTTTTTTTAATCGATGTTCTTCAAATCTGTGATTACCTCTTCGGCGTGTTTATCTGGTTTAACATTTTCGTAAATCTTAAAAATCTTGCCTTTTGGATCAATTAAAAAAGAAGTTCTAACTGTGCCCATATATTCGCGGCCCATAAACTTTTTTTTCTGCCACACCCCATAGCTTTTAACAATCTTTTTATCTTCATCAGACAACAAAGTAAACGGCAACTGATATTTTTCTGCGAATTTCTTGTGACTAGCGACAGAGTCAACGCTCACGCCGACAATTTTAGCTTTGACTTTTTTAAAATTCGGAAAATTGTCGCGTAAACTGCAAGCTTCTTTAGCGCAGCCGGGAGTATCGTCTTTTGGATAAAAATATAACAACAACCAATCACCCAAGTAATCTTTAAGCTGATGAGTTTTTCCACTTTGATCTAAGGCCTTAAAGGCCGGCGCTTTATCTTTAATTTTTAATTTCATGGGTTTATAAATTTAATACTTAGAGATTCTTTCGTCCCGCGAATACGGGACTCAGAATGACACATGGTGTTGTTTAAAGTCCGGTGAATTTTTCTAAAATAATTTTATCTTCGCTAATTT
>JAFGGX010000025.1 GCA_016930315.1 Candidatus Buchananbacteria bacterium | reverse complement strand
TTCCAAGTTAACAAATAATTTTATGGTTCCCAAAATCGCAACTAGAAGAATTCAACCAAAAAAAATCGTACCCAATCCCAATCAGAAAAAAAATGATCGGGGTGAAAAAAAACTCCGAATCATCCCCCTCGGCGGCCAACAAGAAGTCGGCCGAAATATGACAGTGTTTGAATTTGGCAATGATATTGTCATTTTAGACATGGGCCTCCAGTTCCCCGAGGAAGACATGCATGGAATTGATTATATTATTCCCAACGTCAGTTACCTTAAAGGTAAAGAAAAAAATATTCGGGCGGTGGTGTTTTCCCACGGTCACCTCGACCACATTGGGGCCGCACCAATTTTGCTGGAAAAACTCGGCTACCCGCCGATTGTCGGCCGACCGTTAACTTTAGCCATGATTAAACACCGACAGGAGGACTACAAACCAAATACCAGCAAAAGATTAAAAACCATCATGGTAAAAAAAGTCACCGACCAATTTAAATTTGGCGAGCTGACCATTAAATTTTTCCAAGTTGAGCACTCAATTATGGATGCCGTGGGCGTTATCATCCAATCCCCAACGGCCACTATTTTACATCCCGGCGACTGGACTTTAGAAAAAGACACTAAAGGCAAACCAACGGTTGATTACACCGATTTGGCCAAACTCAAAAGGCCAACTGTTTTGATGTTAGAAAGTTTAGGTTCAACCGATGTTCGACCCAGCACCGACTACGAAAGAATGCATAAAAATTTAATCAAAATTATCACCGAAGCGCCCGGCCGATTAATTATTGGCACCTTTGCTTCCCAAATTGAAAGAATCGGCTGGATTATTACCGAAGCCGAAAAATTAGGTAAAAAAATTGCTCTCGATGGCTACAGTATGAAAATTAATATTGAAATTGCCAGAGAACTCGGCTACATCAAAGCTAAAAAAGACACTTTAATCAAGGTTAACGAAATTGAAAAATATCCGGACAACAAAATTGTAGTGATTGCTACCGGTGCTCAAGGCGAAGACACAGCTGTTTTGTCGCGCATTATTGCCGGCTCTCATCGTTTTATTAGACTAAAGAAAAGCGACACTGTGGTTTTATCTTCTTCAATTATTCCTGGCAATGAAAATAGCATCCAACGCCTAAAAGATGGTCTTTATCGTGAATGTAACAATGTTATCCATGGTGAAATTATGGATATCCACGTTTCCGGTCATGCTGATCGTCAAGACATCGCTCATATGATTAAAACCATCAAACCAGACTACTTCCTGCCAGTTTACGCTTATCATTATATGCTTAAAGAAGCGGCTAAGTTGGCCCGAGAAACCGGCATGCCGGAAAAAAATGTCTTTGTTTTAGACGATGGTCAAGTAGCGGAATTTGACAGAGCCGGCGGCCGACCAACCAGCCAAAAAGTACCGACCGACCATGTATTTGTTGATGGCTTGGGTGTCGGTGACATTTCTAACATTGTTTTGCGCGATCGCCAAATGATGGCTGAAGACGGCATGATTGTAGTGATTGCCACTATTGATACTAAAAAATGCGATCTGGTTCAAAATCCAGATTTAATTTCTCGAGGCTTTATTTATTTAAAAGAAAATAAAACCTTAATTGAAGAAACTAGAAATCGCGTCAAAAAAATCTTTAAGGGCAACATTAAAACTGATATCGATGACAACTACTTCAAAAACAAAATCAGAAATGACATCGGTGAATTCCTCTACCAAAAAACAAAACGCCGACCAATGGTTTTGCCAGTTATAATCAAAGTCTAGCTAAACACAACACGAAACACATAACATGCAACATCACAAAATGTTGCGTGTTATGTGTTACATATTACATACTAAATTTGACAAAATAAATTAGGTCTGCTAAATTAATAATATTCTTTAACAATTGCAAAACCGTTGAAGCGTGTCCCGTCTTCGAACAATTAACCCATAAACAGTCAACTGTTGATTGCCAAATGTTAACTTGTCCGCGAAGCGCGGGGTTGGGCACGCTGAGGTGGCTACTGCTAGCCTGCCTGCCGAAACGCAGTGGAGGCAGGTGGTAGCTCGGCTGCCTCCGTAATCATAGGCTGACCTGTTGTCGCCCCGAACTTTTCGAGGGGTGGAGTCAGGGAAAGTGGTCTTTTTTTGATGATTTCAAAAAAGACCTATGTCCGCCGAAGCTCGAAGAGCGTAGGCGGGAACAAGGGTGGCACCGCGGAAATGCTTTCCGTCCCTTAAGCATATTTTAGATATGCCTAAGAGATGAGAAGCTTTTTCTATTTCCCAATTAACGATCCTTGAAAGGAGAAATGCCGTGAGTAGACTCTTTTGTCAAACTGGCAACAGTAAGCCAACCACAAGCCGGCGCAGTAGTCCTTCAGATTCAAAAATGCCTGCAAATCAGCCGAAGCCATCAGACCAACTGCAAACGACAGACGAGCCAGAAACCGACCACAAAAAAACAGAAGAAAAACCAACCAAGCCTACTTGAATGTCCCACCATTTCTTCAAGGGGGGTTAGCAAGCCCATCTAATCCCCCAACCTTTTTTCAATGTTTAAAATTTAACGTAGTAAATTTTGAATATAAATAACAATAAACCCTGTTTCGGGGTTTGGGGGCGAGTGCCCGAGCCTAGCCGAACCCTTGGAGTCGAAGCGGAAAGGGTGAGGCGGGTAAAAGACGCTAGATGATTGATGAGCACTCGCGAGTCACGAGCCCCCCAAAACTCTTTGTCCACTTTCTGGTTACAGAAAGTGGGAAAACTTAGGCTAAACACTAGATTCCGGATCAAGCCTGCCTGACGGCAGGCAGGTCCAAAAATGACAAAAATAATAAATACCTTCTTTACACAACCAAAATAAAAGACTAAAATAATATAACAAACTATGATAAAAGAAATCATTTTATCTGGCATTAGACCAACCGGCCGATTACACATCGGTAATTATTTTGGCGCGCTCAAAAACTTCGTTAATTTACAAAAAGATTACCAATGCTTCTTTTTTATTGCCGACTTGCATTCTCTCAATGAATCATTTGATCCAAAAGAAAAACATCAACAAATTGTTAATTTAGCCAAAGATTATCTGGCCGCTGGCTTAGATCCAAAAAAATGCACCATTTTTTTGCAGTCAGACATTCCGCAACACGCTGAATTGTCAGTCATTTTAGGCTCAGTAGTGCCGGTTGCTTATCTGTTTAGAATGACCCAATTCAAAGAAAAATCTTCTGATCGGGCGTTGGATAAAGTGAACGCCGGACTGCTCTACTACCCGATTTTAATGGCAGCTGATATTTTGATGTACGATGCTGCTAAAATCCCAGTTGGCTTAGATCAAACTCAGCATGTTGAACTAGCCAGAGACGTTGCCAGATTTTTTAACAACAAATACGGCCAAACTTTTATTGAACCAAAACCACTTTATACCGACAATCCAAAGATCATGAGTCTACTAGAACCGGCAAAAAAGATGTCCAAAAGTTTAGGCGACAACCATTGTATTTATCTTGATGATGAGCCGGAAGTAATTAAGAAAAAAATCAGCAAGGCGGTAACCGACACTGGTGATGGCAAAGGCTTAGGCGCAAAAAATCTTTTAAACTTAATTGCAATTTTTAGCGAACCAAAAATTAATCAACAATTTTTGACTCAAGCCAAAAACAAAGAACTAAAATATTCAGAACTCAAAGAACAATTGGCAACTGATTTAATTAATTATCTATCAGATTTTAGAGAGAACAAGAAAAAAATCACCAATCAACAAATCAAAAAAGTTTTAGCTGATGGCCAAAAAAAGGTAGAAAAAATTGTGACTGCAAAAATGGCTACCGTTAAAAAACGAATTGGGATTGCTTAAAAAACCATGCTTGAACTTTTTTTAACTATTGCGGTCATTGTTGTTTTGATTGGTTTTTTTATCACCCTGCTAATTGCTTTTGGCACTATCAGCATCATCCTTTTTAAAGTGCCGTTTGTTCCCACTCCCAAGGAAAATATTAACAAAATTTTTGAATTATTTGATTTAAAAAAAGGGCAAAAGTTTTACGATCTAGGCTGTGGCGAAGGTCGTTTTTTAATCGAAGCCACCAACCAAGGAGCTAGGGCAATTGGTTTTGAAATTTCCGTTTGGGCTTATTTGCGTGGCCAATTAAATCTGCTGATTCACAAAAATCCGGCCAAAATCTTTTTTAAAAATTTTTTAAATCATGATTTATCTGACGCTGATGCGGTTTACTGCTTTTTGATTAAAAAAGTGATGCCTCAAGTAGCTGAAAAATTAAAAGCCGAGTTAAAACCCGGTGCCAAAATTATTTCTTACGGTTTTGAATTACCCGGTTGGACAGCCGATCAAATCATTCAACCTAACAAAAAACTAAGTCATATTTATTTTTATGTCAAAAAATAACAAAAACAATCCATACCAAAATGCGATGAGTCAACTGACCAAAACCGCTAAGATTTTAAAACTAGACAAAGCGGTTTTAGTTAAACTTCAACACCCGCAAAGGATTTTAAAAGCCAAATTAACGGTCAAAATGGATAACGGTCAAACCAAAAAATTTGATGCTTACCGCGTCCAATACAACAACGCTCGTGGGCCGTTCAAAGGTGGCATTCGATATCATAAACAAGTTAGTATGGACGAAGTTAAAGCTCTGTCTTTTTGGATGACGATTAAAACTGCCGTGGTAAATATTCCAATGGGTGGCGGTAAAGGCGGCATTATTATCGATCCGCACACTTTAAGCCAAACTGAATTAGAAAGGTTGTCTCGTGCCTACATGAAAGCGTTTTACAAATACCTTGGACCCAGCCAAGATGTCCCCGCTCCGGATGTTTATACTACTTCACAAATCATGGATTGGATGGCCGATGAATATGCCAAATTAACCGGCAAAAAGCAACCGGGCGTGATTACCGGTAAATCAATTGCAGCCGGTGGTTCACTGGGTCGCGACACCGCTACGGCTGACGGCGGGTTTTATGTTTTAAAAGCAATCGCCAACAAACTCAAACTCAAACCAAAACAAACTCGAATAATTATACAAGGTTTTGGCAATGCTGGTGCAAACTTCGCTCAGCTAGCATATAAAGCCGGGTTTAAAATTGTTGGTTTGTCGGACTCTAAAAATGCTATTTACGATCCGGCCGGCAAAGGCTTTAATTACAACTTAGTCAAATCAATTAAAGCCAAAGGCGACGCTGTAACAGTTTGTAAAATCAACGACTTAAAATGCCAAAAACTTTATCACACCACTAACGAAAAATTATTAGAAAAAGACTGCGACGTTTTGGTTTTAGCCGCCCTAGAAAACCAGGTAACCGAAAAAAATGCCAAACGAATTAAAGCCAAGGTGATAATCGAACTGGCTAATGGCCCGGTTACCCCGCTGGCTGATAAAATCCTAGCTGAAAAAAATCTAGTTGTTGCCCCAGATGTTTTGGCTAACGCTGGCGGTGTAACGGTTTCTTATTTTGAATGGCTGCAAAATATCAAAAAACAAAAATGGTCTAAAGCTAAAGTCAAAAGCAAACTCAAGCCAATTATGGATAAGGCTTTTATCCAAGTTTGGCAAACGGCTAAAAAATACAAAACCGATCTACGCACTGCCGCTTTTATTTTAGCAGTTGAGCGGCTAGCCAAAGCGATGAAAAAATAAGCCTTCATTTTTTCGTCATCTCGACTGAGCTACTTTTTTGACAAATGGAGCGGAGAGATCTCTTAATGCCAGCAGGCCGGGCTTCCACGCCCGGCCTGATTTCATAATGGATGAAAAATTGACTAACCACATACCCAGGTTATGTGTACCATGTTGGTATTTACATTTCAGCTTATTTGAGATAATATATCAATAAGTTCGCATAAAAGAAGTTATATGCCATTTGCAATTTTTACTCTAAAATAAAGTTATGGATTTTAAATTAAGAACAAACGCTATATACGCAGATGACGAGGAACTAATTGCAGATTTGCAGAATGTTGCTGGGCTTTTAAATAAACAAAAAATAACCCAGAAGGAATATAACGAGAATGGAAAATATCATTTTGCAACTTACATTAGACGTTTCGGTGGCTGGAACAATGCCTTACAAAAGGCTGGTCTCAAAATTGGTTTAAAAAGAACAATTACTAATCAAGAACTTTTTGATAATTTAGAAATCATATGGAAAACACTTGGCAGACAGCCTTTTGTGAACGAGATTAAAAAGCCGCTTTCTGAATTCAATCACGCAACCTATCAAAGAAGATTTGGAAGCTGGCTAAAAGCTTGTGAGGCATTTATTAAACATAAAAAAGGAGATATTGAATTCATAAAGCTAGTAAACGAAAAAAGTTCCAGCCGCAACAGATCAATAAATGAAAAAACAAGGCTAAAAGTATTAAAAAGAGATAATTATAAATGCGTCTATTGTGGAAAAAGCCCAGCAACCGATCTAGAAATTATTTTACATATTGATCATATTAAACCTTTTTCGAAAGGCGGAGATAATACAGTCGCAAATCTGCAAACACTATGTAGCAAGTGTAATTTAGGAAAAGGAAATGACGAAACTGTATAAGGATGTAAAAATTGCAAACAGCATATAACACAGAATATGCGGTTTCGCTCCCGTTGGTCGCTACACTCATATTTGGCAGGGCTACCGCTTCGCGATATTATAGCCCTACCAAACATCGCATATTCTGAAACGTTGTGGGAAATTTAAAAAAATACGACTTTGGTAAGGAGATCAACTACACAATGCTCTTTAAAAGGAGGTGAAGTCCCGTGTTTTATCAAAACGAAGGCCAATCTGGCTGGATACGTGCCTGTATAGACTACCCCAAGCACTACCTCATCACAGTCTACAGAAGTGGAGAAAAGCAACCTGCGACTGACTTGCTCTGGAACCTATTCATACATGGCGAGTTGAGCAGCAGTCCGTGTCTACGAGTAGATTTTGGCAAGTTCATCGTGCCAGAATTAGTACTCGAAAGGGTCAAGACAGAACTTGATGCCAATGGAATCAAATACCTCGACCCTGTAGCGCAATTTGCTCATGTTGTAGAGGAAACATGAACAACAGCCAGCCCGGGAGGCAAGCAGAAAACCGCTTGCCTCTTCACCAAAGTCGTATTAAACTTCCCACAACAGCCACTATCCGACATTAAAACGATCGCATAGTGGCAAACGTTAGACGTAATAAAATTTTATTTTTAAATAAAAAACATGAACTTAAAAAAATGGCCAACTTGGCTAAAAACCCTACTAACAATATCAATCATCTTATCAATAATTGATATTGTTTTAACAATTTTAGTCTTATCAATAAGTAAAGATCCAATAGGAAGAGCTATTGTCGGCGGTCTTCTTCTATCTTTTTTGGTGATAATTATTGGAATGTGGCTACTGGGATTTTTATTAAATTACTTCAAGAAAAAAAGTAAAGTCATAACAAATATAATATCAATTGTGGGATTAGTTATTTTTGGATTAACTTTCTCAATTAGCACTTTAGGTCTTTTGAGAATTATGCCTTTTGACAGATGGGATATTGCTGGATGGTTTGCATGGCCATTTCAATTAATTATTGTTATATTTTTTATGATTTCTACAATCGTTCTTAATAAAAAATAAAATTATGTTACGTCTAACACAGTTTATATAGCTCGCCCTCACAAGTTCGGGCTCACCCAAATCCGGTTATTTC
>JAFGGX010000024.1 GCA_016930315.1 Candidatus Buchananbacteria bacterium | reverse complement strand
GGCTAAAATAATTAAAAAATTAATTAATAAATTCAGAAATTTAAAAGATTAAAAAAATGTAAATAAAAAAAGCCCCCAGAACCACTGCAACGTGTCGCAGTTAGTCCTGGGGGAAAGATGGGCCACCTTTTTGGTAGCGGTAGCCGATCTGGCTACTTTTCGGTCTTGAAGCTTCGCATGGCCCGCAGGGCCTCGCGGAAGGCATCGATCGAGCCCTGGCCGAGTTTGCCGAAGGCGTCGCGGAGGAAGTTGATTTCCGCACCGGTCGGCTTGTAGATCACCCAGATTTCGTCGTCCTTGAGGAACTCGCGGAGTCCTTTGGGGAGTTTGCGGTCGTTGTTGGCAACCTTGCGCATCTCCTTGCGGTCCTCGAACTTGGTGTAGTCCACGGCTCGGGGGCTGGGGCGGACGGCTTCGGGGATCTCGGCCTCCGCTTGCGGGTTCTTGATCTGGATCAGGTTCTGGTACTTTTCGGGCAGGCGGGTCTTCAGCCACATCAGGACGGCGGTTTTCTCCGGGATCTTGAAGTCCGCGGACATCTTGAGCCACAAGTCGAGCGAGGGTTTCACGTACCCTTTTTCGAACTTGAAGACCGCGGGTCCGGAGATGTCATACTTGTGACCGAACTGATCCTGGGTCAAGCCCTGGTTGATCCGGTTTTCGTAGATGGCCTCACCGAAATAAGCTAAAAATTTAAGGAGTTGTTGATAAATAACATATTGAGTACTATTATAAATTAACTAAAATATGGATATGGCAAATAATAAAAAACAATATATTAAAATTAAGGGCGCTCGACAGCATAACCTAAAAAATATCAATGTCGATATTCCAATTGATAAGTTAACAGTTATCACCGGGTTGTCTGGGTCGGGTAAATCGACTTTGGCGTTCGATACCCTTTATGCCGAAGGACAAAGACGCTACGTTGAAAGTTTGTCAGCCTATGCGCGGCAGTTTTTGGGTTTGATGAACAAACCTGACGTTGATTCGATTTCCGGTTTGTCTCCGGCCATTTCGATTGAACAAAAATCGGTTTCCAAAAATCCGCGGTCAACGGTTGGCACCATTACCGAAATTGCCGATTATTTGCGTTTGCTTTACGCTCGGGTTGGCACGCCCCATTGTCCGAACTGCGGTAAAAAGATTAGTTTTCAGTCGGTTGAATCAATTGTTAAAAATTTGTTGAGTTTAAAAAAAGGCGCTAAGTTACAAATTTTAGCACCGGTAGTCAGAGCCAAGAAAGGCACTTATGAACAATTATTGAAAGATTGGCACAATCAAGGTTATGCTCGGGTTCGAGTTGATGGTCAGGTTTATCAATTGGCTGATTGGCAAACAATTAAACTTAACAAGCAGATTAAGCATAATTTGGAAATTATTATTGATCGCTTGCCAGTGGAAACTAAAAATAAATCCAGACTAAACGAAGCAGTTGAAACGGCCGTCAATTTGGCTGACGGGTTGGTTTTGGTTTTGATTGATGAAAAAGAAAAAATGTTTTCCCAAGCCAACGCCTGTACTGATTGCGATATTTCAATTGGTGAACTGCAGCCGCGGATGTTTTCGTTTAATTCGCCGTTTGGCGCTTGTGAGGCTTGTCATGGTTTGGGGTTTTCGCAAGAATTTGATGAAGATTTAATTGTGCCGGATAAAAGTTTGTCGGTGGCTCAGGGTGCAGTCAAGCCTTGGCGTAGCTATGGAGAAGGTTGGCGCTATCAGCATTTGGAATCATTGGCCCAGCATTATAAGTTTGATTTAAATTTAGCTTGGAATGATTTACCGCGGAATATTAAAGACATAATTTTGTTTGGCAGCGACAAGCAGATGAAGTTTGAAATTGGCAGTCGTAGTGGCAACAGCAGCTATCAATATGTGGGCACATTTGAAGGAGTAATTCCACAACTGGATCGGCTTTATAAACAAACTGAATCCGAATATCGACGAAATGAAATTGCCAAATTTATGCGCATGGGCCCATGTCCGGCCTGCCAAGGCAAAAGATTTCGACCAGAAATTTTAGCGGTGACATTGGGAAATAAAAAGATTAAAACTAAAAAAGAAGTTGATAATGGTTATAATATTTGGGAAGTGGCCGAAATGTCTATTGAACAGTTGGTGGCTTTTTTTAAGAGCTTAAAGTTGAATACAGAACAGTTGGCAATTGCCAATTTAATTTTAAAAGAAATTACCAATCGGTTGAATTTTTTGATTAATGTTGGGCTTGATTATTTAACTTTAAATCGTCCGGCCGGTAGTTTGTCGGGTGGGGAAGCTCAGCGGATTCGCTTGGCTACTCAAATTGGTTCAGAATTGCGCGGCGTGTTGTATATTTTAGATGAGCCGTCAATTGGGTTGCATCAAAGAGATAACCAGAAATTGATTGCCACTTTAAAGCAATTGCGTGATTTAGGTAATACTGTGGTAGTGGTTGAGCACGACGAAGAAACTATTTTAGAAGCTGATCATGTGGTTGATTTAGGACCTGGGGCTGGCCGGCACGGTGGGGAATTGATTTTTGCTGGTACGCCAAAGCAGTTAGCCAGCGCCAAAAATTCTTTGACCAGTCAGTATATTTCGGGCAAAAAAAAGATTGCTATTCCGGAAAATCGACGGCGAATTTTTGATTGGCTGGAAATTTTTGGCGCTGAGCAACATAACTTAAAAAATATTGATGTTAAAATTCCATTGAAAGTTTTAACTTGTGTGACCGGTGTTTCTGGTTCGGGCAAGTCGACTTTAATCGATGACATTTTGTATCGGGCCTTGCACAAGATTTTTTATGCTACCAGCGAGCGGCCAGGTCAGCACAAAAATATTAAAGGTTATGGCAAGCTAGAAAAAGTAATTATGGTTGATCAGTCGCCGATTGGCAGAACACCGCGGTCAAATCCGGCCACTTACATTGGAGTGTTTACTCAGATTCGGGAGTTGTTTTCGTCCACTAAAGAAGCCCGGGCGCGTGGTTATAAGCCGGGTCGGTTTAGTTTTAATGTCAGCGGCGGCCGGTGCGAAGAATGCGAAGGCGATGGGGTGAAAAAAATTGAGATGAATTTTTTGCCCGATGTTTATATTGAATGTCAGCGTTGCAAAGGAACCAGATACAACGAAGAAACTTTAAGTATTAAATACAAAAATAGAACGATTGCCGATGTATTGAAAATGACCGTGGAAGAAGCGCTAGAATTTTTCAAAAATGTCCCAGCCATCGCTCATAAGATGCAAACTCTTTTTGATGTCGGTTTGGATTACATTCAGTTGGGTCAAAGCGCCACTACTTTGTCGGGTGGTGAAGCTCAGCGAATTAAGCTGACTTCCGAGTTGTCGCGTAAGGCCGGCAATGCGCTATATATTTTGGATGAGCCGACAACGGGATTGCATTTTGACGATGTCAGCAGATTAGTGGAAGTTTTTAATCGGTTGGTTGATAAAGGTAATTCGGTTTTGGTAATTGAACACAATTTAGATGTGATTAAATCTGCCGATTGGATTGTTGATTTAGGCCTAGAGGGCGGGGACAAAGGTGGGCGAGTGGTAGCCGAAGGTACGCCGGAAAAAATTGCTAAATGTGCCAAGTGGTCTTATACTGGTAAGTACTTGAGTGTAGTTTTAAAGAAATAAAAAAGGAGCCCAAGCGCGAATCAGGGTCGCGCGAGGGCTCTGGGGTTCCGCTTGTCACCAAGAAGAATGTGGGTCGGCGGAAATTTGCCAATTAGCGAAGCCAGCCATTTGGGTTACAGAAGTGACAGAAACCTTCATTATCGAGAAATGCTCCGCATCCTGAGCACATTCCATTGCTCTTATCTTCGGGGTATGGGCGCCTTTCAACGGGACTTTCTTTCGACGGCTTGGGTTTACAAGATGGATAAGACTCTTTAGTTCCCATGCGTAATAGCCCTTCGTTTTTATCGTCGCCATAGGATGGAAGACCGTCTTTAGTTCCCATGCGTATGTACCTCCAGTGGATTGGTTGTATATTTTATATTATATTTTGTTTAAAATGTCAATAGTTTGTAAAATTACTAAGTGTAGTAAACGCTCTTGTGCTGTTAGGTATTTGAGCGAAGTTTTACAAAAATAAAACCGGCTCGAAAATCATATTCAGGGGTTAGAATTTTCGAGCCGTATTGGATTCGTTGCCACCAGGCAGACGAAATTAAAGGTCGTGATTTCTCATCGGTCTGTGATCTGGTCGAAAAGATAGATTAAGGCAGCAAGTATGTGATTTAGTTTGCGGGTTTTCGTGAATCGAACTGCTACAGTCGGTGCAGAATTCATAGTTGGCATCTTGGTATGTTGTGCCTGATGCGTCGTACGGTAAAAAGAGCGGTTTATCCATCTTTGCCATCCTTGTGGAAGTGGAATATTATATATTTTATATTATATTTTGTTTAAAATGTCAATAGTCAAAGAAAAAATAAGAAATTTACCCAATCACCCTGGTTGCTATTTATTCAAAAATAGAGCCGATGAGATTATTTATATTGGCAAAGCAAAAGATTTAAAAAAACGAGTCAGCTCATATTTCAATAAAAATATTGTTGATCCCAAGACCAAGCAGCTGGTTAGTAAAATTAAAAACCTAGATTACATTGTCACTGATTCGGAAGTTGAAGCTTTACTTTTAGAAGCGCGACTAATTAAGGATCAGCAGCCACAATATAATCTGGAGCTAAAAGGTGGAGTGCGTTACGCTTACATTAAAGTTACTAATGAACTATTTCCGCGATTAGAAACGGTACGAATTTTTAAAAACAAAGACGAAGTTTATGGCCCTTATGTTTGGGGTACAGCTAGAAGAAATTTAATCAGACTGGCTAATACTTTGTTTAAGTTGCGAGTGGGCAAAACTAAACCTCAGGCCGTTGCCGGTAAATATAAAATTAAGTGTTCGGTTCCTCCCTGGACGCGGATTATTAGTTTGGAAGAATATAAAAAAGACTTAGATCGGGCGCGGATGCTATTGCAAGGAAAGGTCGAGAAGTTAATTGTTGATTTAAAAAAAGAAATGGACCAGTTTTCTAGTCAAGAAAAATATGAACTAGCAAAATTACGACGCGATCAAATTAAAGCGTTGGTTAATTTACAATCGGAACAAAAGATTCACCTCAAAAAAAATTACGATCAAGATGTAATTAATGGCATAATCACCGCGAATAAATTTATTGTTCAGTTGTTTAATATCAACAAAGGCGTGGTTTCTGGTCGGAAACAGTTTTCTTTTGCCATATCAATCAAACAAGATTTGCCGGAATTATTAGCCGGTTTTGTTAAACAATATTATTACAGTCATGAATTACCGCAAGAAGTGGTGGCGCCTGTTGAGTTGCCGGAAAAAACTACAATTGAAAGTTATTTAACTCGCTTGGCTGGCAGAAAAGTCCGGATTAAAATGGCTAAGCGCGGGACCAATTTGCAGCTTTTAGAATTAGTCAAAAAAAATATTTTAGTTAGTTTGAAAAGAGGCGACAGTGCTTTGTTTGAATTGCAGGAGAGTTTGAGTTTACCAAAGCTGCCGACGGTGATTGAATGTTTTGATGTTTCTAATTTGGGTGACAGTTTTATTGTTGGTTCGATGGTTTGCTTTAAAGATGGTTTGCCAGACAAAAATAATTATCGGCGGTTTAAAATTAAATGGCAGACGGGCCAATCTGATTTTGATGCCATGCGCGAAATTATTTATCGGCGGTATTACCGATTGAAAATTGATAAAGCTGATTTGCCAGATTTAATTTTAATTGATGGCGGCAAACCGCAGATGAGTGCTGGGCTGGCGGCCTTACGATCATTAGGTTTAACTATTCCGATTGCGGCTTTGGCTAAAAAACAAGAAGAAATTTACCGGCCTGGTAATTCCGAATCAATCAAATTAGACCGTAAATCTGATGCTTTGAAATTAGTCCAAAAAATCAGAGATGAAGCGCATCGTTTCGCCATCACCTACAATCGGCTTTTACGACGAAAAAGTTTTTAGTAATTTTTGAGTGCCTTCTCTACTTGTCTCCGACCCATAAAGGGTCGGCTACGCAAAAAAAATAAAATATTATCCAGTAGCTGCAGAACATTGTTCTGCGGCTACTGGATTCCGCGATAATATTTTACGGCGAGGATAAATTCCTCGCCTACGCGTTGGTACACTGCTGGAGAGGCCAGGCTTCCACGCCTGGCCGATTAATGGGATTTATCCTTGAGACCTTGAAAATTAGCATTTTTGATGGTAAAATAGCTTCATATGGCAATTCTATACGTTGTAGCTACCCCGATTGGCAATTTAGAAGACATCACCTTGCGGGCATTAGAAACGCTAAAGTCAGTTGATTTGATCGTTTGCGAAGATACACGGGTGACCAAAAGGTTGCTTGATCGTTATCAGATCAATAAACCGGTTTTGAGTTATCATCAGCACAGTGATTTGATTAAAATTCAGCATATTGTTGATCAGCTCAAAAATGAAAAAAATGTGGCTTTAGTTTCTGACGCCGGTACGCCAGGAATTTCTGATCCAGGCAACCAGTTGGTAGCCGCGGCCGCTCAAGCAGAAATTAAAGTTGTTCCAATCCCTGGTCCGTCAGCAGTGGTCAGCGCCTTGTCTGTTGCTGGGGTGCCGACTGACAACTTTATTTTTTATGGTTTTTTGCCGCACAAAAAAGGCCGTCAGACCATTATCGGCCAAATTGCTGAAAATAAAATGACTAGTGTGTTTTATGAATCACCACACCGAATTTTAAAAGCCTTAGAACAGTTGAAAGATGTAATTAGTGATCCCGGCCGTCAAATAATTGTTTGTCGAGAGTTAACTAAAATTTATGAAGAAGTGGTGCGCGGTACAATTGATGAGGTCTTTGAATATTTTAATCTTAAGCCAATCAAGGGTGAATTCGTTGTGGTTGTGTCTGGCAGATAAAAGGAAAGCAGGAACCGTAACCGGTTCCTGCGAAACCTTGCTGACGTTTGTAGGTTGTTTTACCCGTCATCAAGGAGATGTTTTCCCTCCTTTATCTCTTCTGTTTTTGGCCTGATTTGTTTTTCGTTTACGAAGTTCCACGCGTTTTCTGGCTCTGTAGTCTTTATTCCGGCGTTTTTGACTTCTGGTCTGATGGCGTGGCCCCTTTGTTCTTTTGCCACCTAGAATGCCGGCATCTTTGCTGAGTCGGTTTAGCCGTTTAATACAATCTGTTATACTTCGTTCTCCTACAACTACTACTAAACGGTCTTCAGTTGCTCTGCTCACAATCGCTAGCCCCCTTTCAGAATAAGATTTATCACCAAATTATCACGAAAAATATATTATGTCAATGAAAAAATTTTATATTACAACCGCTATTCCTTATGTTAATGCTAATCCACACATTGGCTTTGCTTTAGAATTGGTTCAGGCCGATGCCTTAGCCAGGATTCATCGTCAGTTGGGCGATGATGTTTTTTTCTTAACCGGCGTTGATGAGAATAGTTTAAAAAATGTTCAAGCGGCTGAAAAAGCCGGGATTGAAACCAGAAAATTTGTCGATCAAAACAGTCAGCGGTTTGTCGATTTAACCAAAGCCTTAAATATTTCTAATGAAGACTTTATCCGCACCACTTCTAAAAAACATTTTGTCGGTTCGCAAAAACTTTGGTCAGCCAGCAATCAAGATGATATTTATAAAAAAAGCTACAAAGGCCTTTATTGCGTTGGTTGTGAGCAGTTTTATACCGAAAAAGAATTGGTTGATGGTAAATGTCCGGAACATTTAAAAGAACCGGAAGTGGTTGAAGAAGAAAATTATTTTTTTAAGCTTTCAAATTATCAAGACAGATTAGAAAAGTTAATCAGCAGCGATGAGTATAAAATTGTACCGGAAACTCGCAAAAACGAGGTGTTGAGTTTTATCCGTAGCGGTTTGGAAGATTTTTCAATTTCTCGCTCACAAGCTCGAGCCAGAAATTGGGGTGTGCCAGTGCCTGGCGATGAATCACAAGTGATGTATGTTTGGTATGATGCTTTGAGTAACTATATTACTGGTTTGGATTATGATTCTGAAGGCAGAAGATTTAAAAAGTATTGGCCAGCGGATGTTCACGCCATTGGTAAAGGTATTATTCGTTTTCATGCAATTTATTGGCCGGCAATGTTGATGTCAGCCAATTTGTCGTTGCCAAAAACGCTTTTTGTCCACGAATATATCAACGTTGATGGAACAAAGATGTCTAAATCATTAGGTAATGTGGTTGATCCGTTTTTAGTGATTGAAAAATATGGGGCCGAAGCGACTCGTTATTATTTATTGCGGCACATTAATCCTTTCCGAGATGGTGATTTTAGCGATCAGAAATTTGTTGAAGCCTATAACGCCGACTTGGCCAACGGTTTGGGTAATTTAGTCAGTCGGGTCAGCGGTTTAATTGAACAAAATGACTTAAAAATCGACTGGAAAAAAGTTAGTCAAGCTAAGAAAGACACTCAGGTTAATATTAAAAAAGAATTTAATCAGATTGATGAATTTAGGTTTGATGAGCAGTTAAAATTTATTTGGTCGCTGATTAGTAAAGTTGATGGTGATATTTCAGAAAATAAGCCGTGGGAGCTGGCTAAAAATGGCCAAGCCGATCGGCTCAGCGAAGTTTTGACTAACGCCGTCGCTGATATCTTGTTGGTTGGTGAAATGCTGATACCTTATTTGCCGGAAACAGCCGAAAAGATTCAGAAAATTTTTGAAGCTAAAAAAATTAAAAAAGTAGAAGCCCTATTCCCAAGGCTCAAATAATAAAGGAGGCATTTTATGTATTTAACGATTTTCGACCTGGTTTTAATTCTGCTTTTGTTTTTGTTTATTGCTTTTGGCTTTGCCTTGGGCTTGATCCAAGCTTTAGGGGCGTTGATTGGCGCAGTTTTAGGCACTTGGTTGGCGGGGTTATATTATTTGCCTTTTGCTGACTGGTTAACGCCATTGATGTTTGGTCATGCCAACACAGCCAAGGTGGTAGCTTTTATTTTAATTTTTGTTTTAGTTAATCGCTTAACTGGCCTAGCTTTTTGGATTATTGGTAAAATTTTTAATTTAATTTCAATTATTCCTTTTACTAAAACGATTAACCGCGTTTTGGGTGCGCTATTTGGATTTGTTGAAGGAACGTTAGTTTTAGGTTTAAGTTTATATTTTATTTTGCAGATTCCTTTTTCGGATTGGTTTAGCGGAGTAATCATTGGTTCAAAGGTAGCATTTTGGTTGATGCAAATGGGAGCGGTTTTAGCGCCGTTGTTACCGGCGTTATTGCGGCACGCTCAGTCTTTTTTATAGTCATTGCGAGACCCGCCTAAGCGGGGCGAAGCAATCTAAAAAGAGATTGCTTCGTCGTTTCACTCCTCGCAATGACACTTTCTATGCTAATTGATTCACACGCCCATCTTAATTTTGAAGGTTTCGATCAGTCCTGGCGGCAAGTGGCTCAGGACTGTTTAGCTAATGACGTGTGGGTGATTAACATTGGCGCCCAATTGGCCACCAGCAAAAAAGCAGTTGAGATTGCTGAAAGTTTTCCCCAAGGAATTTTTGCAGCTGTTGGCTTGCATCCACTCCATGTTTTGGGTGGACAATTTCATCCAGAAGAGTTTAATGTTGATGATTATCAGCGATTAATTGACAGTTCAAAGAGAGTCGTTGCGCTGGGGGAGACAGGAATAGATTTTTATCATCTTGATTCAAATTTTGAAAAGCAAAAAGAAGTTTTTCTCCAACATATTGATTTGGCCAGAAAAAATGATTTGGCCTTGATTGTTCACGCGCGTAATAGTAAAGATGGGAGTAAGAATGCGTATCAGGAAATATTGCAAGTAATAAAGCAATATAGAGATAAAGAGATAAGAGGGGTGATTCATTGTTTTGGCGGTAGTTTAGAGGAAGCAAAGAAGTTTTTAGAGTTAGGTTTTTATGTTGGCTTTACTGGTGTTGTCACTTTTAAAAATGCTAAAGAGCTAAAAGAAGTCGCCAAACAGATTCCTTTAGATAAATTGTTAATTGAAACAGATTCGCCGTATTTGGCACCCGAACCTTTTCGGGGTAAAAGTAATCAACCGCAATATGTTAGATATGTGGCTGAGCATATTGCTGAAATTAGACAAATTTCTTATAATGAAGTTGTGGAGGCAACTAGCCAAAACGCAATTAAATTATTTGGTCTAAAATAGACTATGCCACATTTAGATGAGGATTGCCCATGCGGTTCGGGTAAGCCCTACGGCGAGTGTTGCGGTGCTTACGAACCCTGCGATTGTGGTTCGGGCAAACCAGCTTGCGAGTGTTGTTATTAGAAGTTTTGATTAAAAATCGTACCAAAAAGAAAGCCGTCCCCGCAGGAGCCTGGGGGACGGCATTGGAGTCGGTCAGTTGTGGCCGCCTTTTTGGTTAGGCGGCTAAAGGGATTTCCTCAATGGTGATTTCGGGTAGCTCTTCAGCGCCTAGAGTGGGTTTGTCATCGTGAATGGTAACAAATCCGATTCTGACTTCCAGGTGAGGATAATGTCTTTTGATCTTGGTGGCGGATCTTCTCAGGTCGGCGATGATTAGTCGTTTTTCGGTGGCTGGATCAAGGTTGCCTCGCTTGATTTTACAGCCGCCACAGCCTGAATGGCCGGTCAGTACCACCCCTTTGACGTGATGAGCCTTAACGGAAACTCTCCAAAGCAACCACCAGAAGGTTAGCCGGTGCCACCAGCGGTGAGGGTTGGTAATCCACAACGATGGGTCAGCATAGGTGAGGCCTTCAAACTGGCCTGGTTTGATCCCAAAAAAGTCCGCGATCTTTTCCGCATTACGTCCCTGAAGACGGTTATCCATACAGATGACGAGAGTCCAGATTACTGTTGCAAGATGCATAGGTTAATCCTTTTTGATGATTAGAATCGGCTTATTGCCGATATTTCTTCCTCCTAGCGACCTTAAGTCGCGCTAACTCTTTCTCGAGTTTAGCACTTAGAGCAGAAAAGTCAACATCTGTCTTATTGCGAGCTTCAGTGAGTAGTTGTTGAGCTCTTCGGTGTGCTTCTTGCGCTTTTTTTTCATCAATTTCTTCGGCGCGTTCGGCTGTGTCAGCTAGGATAGTGATTTGATTATTAGCCACTTCAATAAAGCCACCGGAAACAGCCATATAGACTGGTTGGCTATCAACCACTACTAATTCACCTGGCATTAAAACCGAAACTAAAGCGATGTGGTTTGGCAAAACCGTAATTTCACCGGATTCGGTTGGTACGGTCACTTGCTTGGCGTCGCTTTCGTAGACGATTTTTTCCGGCGTGACAATTTTGAAATGGAGAGTGTTAGTGCTCATTTTTAAGCTTTTTTAATTTGATCAATTGAGCCTTTCATGTAGAATTCTTGTTCCGGGACGTTGTCGTATTCACCGTTTAAAATGGCGGCAAAGCCATCAACAGTATTTTGGCGCGAAACATATTGGCCAGGGATGCCGGCAAATTGTTCAGCCACATAGAAAGGTTGAGAGAGAAATCTCTGGATTTTCCGGGCGCGGTTAACGGCTAATTTATCTTCAGCTGAGAGTTCTTCCATACCCAAAATGGCGATAATGTCTTGTAAGTCTTTGTAGCGTTGAAGAATTTTTTGGACCGCCCGGGCAACGTCGTAGTGCTTTTGGCCCACAATTCTTGGGTCTAAAATGGTTGAAGATGAATCGAGCGGATCAACAGCCGGGTAGATGCCTAGCTCAGCCAAGCTTCTGTTTAAAACCACGGTTGAGTCGAGGTGAGCAAAGGTAGTAGCTGGAGCCGGGTCGGTTAAGTCGTCGGCTGGCACGTAAACGGCCTGAACCGAAGTAATTGAACCTTTATCAGTTGAGGTAATTCTTTCTTGGAGTTCACCCATTTCTGAGGCTAAGTTTGGTTGGTAACCCACTGCTGAAGGAATCCGGCCTAACAAGGCGGACACTTCCGAACCAGCTTGAGTGAAACGGAAAATATTGTCGATAAACAAGAGCACGTCTTTGTGTTCTTCATCACGGAAATATTCAGCCATGGTTAAAGCTGACAAGCCAACCCGCAAACGTGATCCTGGCGGTTCGTTCATCTGACCGAAAACCAGACTGGTTTTATCAATCACACCGGATTCGGACATTTCCCGATACAAATCATTACCTTCACGAGTTCTTTCACCTACACCAGCGAAGATTGAATAGCCGCCGTGTTCAGACGCAATGTTTCTGATCAATTCTTGAATAATAACGGTTTTACCCACTCCTGCACCGCCGAATAAACCAACTTTACCACCTTTTAAGAATGGACAGATCAGATCAATGGCTTTAATACCGGTTTCAAGCACCTCGGCTTTGGTTGATTGTTCGCTAAAAGCCGGAGCTGAGCGATGAATTGGCCAATAGTCTTTGGCGCCACTGTCTGGTTTGTTGTCGATTGGCTGGCCCAAGACATTAAACATTCGGCCTAAAGTTTTTGGTCCGACCGGCACGGTAATGGCTTGGCCGGTATTTTCAACACTCATGCCGCGGCTTAATCCATCGGTTGCGCCCAAGGCCACGGTTCGGACCAATTGGCCGCCGAGATGTTGTTGAACTTCCAAAATCAATTCTTCGCTGCCATTTTTTACCTTTAAAGCGTGGTAGATTTCTGGCAGTTGATCGGCGAAATAAACGTCGACGACTGGGCCGATTACTTTTTTGATCACTCCTTGATTGGTTTTAGTCTGTTGCATATTTTAAAATTATTTTTGATAAATTTAAGCTTCAATCGCTGCCTTACCGCCGGAAATCTCAGCGATTTCTCTGGTAATGCTGGCTTGACGCGCTTGATTATAAATTAAAGTTAATTCGGCAATCATGTCGTTAGCTGATTCACTGGCGTTTTTCATCGCCATCATCCGGGCGGAATGTTCGGAAGCGTTTGATTCCAACAAAGCTTGATAAAGCTGGACTTCAATTAAACGCGGTAAAAAATGATTTAAAACTTTTTTGATGTCCGGTTCAAAAATATACTCGTTAGTATCGGCTGATGGTTTTTCTTCCTTGGTGCCGGCAGTTTGACCCAGGCTTTCATCCGGGCTTTGAGTTAACGGGAGTAATTGTTTGACCATCGGCTCTTGTTTGAGCGGAGAAGTAAAGTCGGTATAAACGATCGAAACCTGGTCGTATTGGCCAGTTAAATAACCTTGAATCATCATCTTACTTAAATCCAAAACATCGGCTACACCTTCAATTAAATCGGGTTTGACAAAATCTAGTTCAATATTTTTTTTGCTTCTAGTTAAACTCTCGCCGCCTTTTTTACCCATTACAATCCAATTTTGTTTTTCAACTCCTTTTTCTTTTAATTCCCGGCTGTATTCAAGCGCTTTGGCTACAGCATGGGAATTAAAGCCGCCGCATAACCCTTTGTTGCCAGAAATTAAAATAATGGCCGCGGTTTCAATTTTTTCTTTTGGTTGGAGTAGGGGATGGTGAGTGGCATCAATTTTTTGGACTAAGTTCATCACGGTTTGCCAAGCGGTTTTGGAATAATGCCGAGACGACAAAACAGCGTTAACTGCTTTGCGCATTTTAGCGGCCGAAACCATTTCCATTGCTTTGGTAATTTTTTTGGTGTTACCAATTGAACGGATTCTTTTTTTGATGATTTTAGTCGACAAGGCCATAGATTTCTATTTGGCTGGTTCTTCGGCTTTAATTAAATAATCTAAAGTTTGTTTATAGCTGTCCAGTGCTTGTTTAATTTTGTTTTCAATTTCTTCGGTGATTTCTTTCTGGGTGGCAATTAGTTTTAAGACTTCTTGGGCTTGGCCGGTGAAGTATTCGAGTAATCCGGTTTCGAAGTCTTTGATTTTTTCAACCGGCACGTCATCCAAGTAGCCGTTAATGGCGGTATAAAGAATCACTACTTCTTGTTCAACTGGCAGCGGAGCGTATTGGCCTTGTTTGAGGATCTCGGTTAAGCGCATTCCCCGATGAATTTGTTTTCTGGTGGATTCATCCAAATCTGAACCGAATTGAGCAAAAGCGGCTAATTCACGATATTGAGCCATATCTAATTTTAATTTACCGGCGACTTTTTTCATCGCTTTGATTTGAGCGGCTGAACCGACCCGGGAAACCGATAAGCCAGTGTTCATCGCTGGCCGAACACCTTGGTAGAACAAGTCGCTTTCCAAAAAGATTTGACCGTCGGTAATCGAAATCACATTGGTTGGAATATAAGCGGAAATATCGCCCGCCTGAGTTTCAATAATTGGCAAAGCGGTTAATGAGCCGCCGCCGTAGTCTTCGTTTAAACGAGCGGAACGTTCGAGTAATCTTGAGTGCAGATAGAAAATATCGCCCGGGTAAGCTTCGCGGCCTGGTGGGCGGCGGAGTAGTAACGAAACTTCACGATAAGCAACCGCGTGTTTAGATAAATCGTCGTAGACTACTAAAACATCTTGGCCTTGATCCATGAAATATTCACCCATGGCACAACCGGCAAATGGAGCAATATAAAGTAGTGGCGCTGGGTCAGAAGCACCAGCGAGGACAATCGTGGTGTAATCCATCGCACCGCGTTGAGTTAATTCAGCAACGATTTGAGCAATCTTTGATTCTTTTTGACCAATGGCCACATAAATACAAGTGACGCCTTGGCCTTTTTGGTTGATAATAGTATCAATAGCTAAAGCGGTTTTACCGGTTTGGCGGTCGCCGATAATTAATTCCCGTTGACCGCGGCCGATTGGAATCATCGAGTCAATTGCTTTAATGCCGGTTTGCAAAGGAGTGTTTACGCCTTTTCTGGTGATCACGCGTGGAGCAATTTTTTCAACCGGATAAAATTTATCAGCCTTGATATCGCCCTTGCCGTCAATGGCTACGCCCAAAGGATTGACCACCCGACCAACTACGGCTTGGCCAACCGGTACTTCCAAAATGCGGCCGGTACTTTTAACAGTTGCACCTTCGGTGATTTTCTGAGTTTCACCTAAAACCATCGCGCCGATAAAATCTTCTTCTAGGTTTAAGGCTACGCCCATCACGCCATCGCCAAAATCCAGAATTTCGCCGGCCATGACGTCGGACAAGCCGGAAATTTTGGCAATCCCGTCGCCGACTTCAAAAACGCTGCCAACTTTTTGAACGCTGACTTTGTTTTCAAATTTTTTAATCTGGGCGGTTAAATTTTCGACAATTTGATTTTTATCCATAAACTTTTATTTTAACTTTTAAGAGTAGTTTTTAAATTGTTAAGACTATTTTTTAAACTGCCATCTACCACCAGGTCGGCAAATTCAAGTTTTAAACCGCCAATTAATTCCGGGTCAACCTCGTTAGTGATTTCGGCTTTCAGGTGGGTAGTTTTTTTAATTTCTTCGGCGATTTGTTTTTCTTCGGCAGTTGATATTTTTTCGGCGCTACTGACAGTCACTTCAATTAAGCCTTCTTGCTGGTTATAATATTTTTTGAAATCTTTAATAATTTGTCTAGCCTGACTTAAAATATGTTTTTCGGCCAATAGATTAACAAAATTTTCTAAAATCGTTTGATTCTCACTGGCTTTGGTCTCTTTTAAAGCCTGGTAGAGGGCAATGGCATAATGTTTAGTGTTGGTTTTCATAACAAATTATTTTTTGCTGATTGCTTTTACGGCCGTGTCGGCTAAACTTTTATCAATTTTTTTGTCAGTGACTTTTTTCAAAACTTGTTGGCTGGCTAAAACCACCAAATCAACCACCCGGCCTTCCACTTCTTTAATCATTTGATCTTTGTGTTGAGCAATTTGTTTTTTTGATTCTTCAACAATTTGTCTGACTTTGATTTGAGTTTCTTCGACAGTTTTTTTCTGTTGGTTTTCGGCGGTTAGTTTTGATTCTTGGATGATTCTTTGGGCTTCTTTATGGCCATTGGCAATAATTTCAGCATTTTGCTGTTCGGTTGATTTGAGTTTGGCAGAAATTTCCTCGGCCTCTTGCAAGCTTTTTTCGATTTTTTGCCCGCGTTCGGCCATGATTTTGTTTAGCGGTTTAAAAACGAAAAACCAAAGCACGAGCGCTACGAGTACAAAGTTAAAAAGTTGGGCCAGCATTAGATGCCAGTCGATATGAAAAGTAGAAATAATTTGATCCATAATTTTTAATAATGATTTTATTGGTCAGCACTTCTTTGTATCCTATAGTGGATTCCCGCTTTCGCGGGAATGACAGCGAGAAATGCCGACTCTAAAATCGCTATTATTGAATTGAAAAAGCAATCACCAAAGCGTAAATAGCAATGGCTTCGGCAAAAGCGGCAGCTAGAAGCATTGGCACTAAAATTTTGCTGGCTGCTTCTGGGTTGCGGCCGATTGATTCCATTGCTTTGGAACCAATGATACCGATGGCTAAAGCTGGGGCAATTGAACCGATGGCCATTGTCAAAGCTTTGGCTAACATAACTGAATCCATATTTTACTCCTTTTATTTTGCAGTTTTAAAGCTGCAAATTATTTAGTAATTATTTAATAAATTAATTAGACTTAGTGAGTTGGCTGTTCTTCATGTTCATCATGATCGGTAGTTAACACGGTCAAAAATACCAAGGTCAGCATAGCAAAAATCAGGGCTTGGATAATACCGACAATCAATTCTAAAAACATAAACGGGATTGGCAAAGCATAAGCAAAGATTGCAGCCATAGCGCCCATCAAAACTTCGCCGGCAAAAATATTGCCGAATAACCGAAAGGAAAGCGAGGCGACTTTAGCCAACTCGCCAACAATTTCAACAATGCCGACAAAAAATTTGATTGGGTGAACCAGTAAAGCAGAATAATCTTTTTCTTTAAAAATTTTTCTTGGGATAACCGTAATTAAGTCGATACCGATAAACCGGTTTAAATATTTCCAAAAACTGGTGGTAAAAACACTAAAAATATGAGTAGCGATGACTGCAAAAATCGATAAGGCTAAAGTAGTGTTTAAGTCTGCAGTGGCGCCGCGCAAAAACGGCACAAAAACCAATTCGCCGTGTTCAGCTGCAATATAGCCGATTGAACCGACGCCCGGTAAAAGGCCCAGCCAGTTGTTTAAAAGAATAAAAATAAAAAGCGGGAAAACAACCGGTAAAAATTTGAGTGATTTTTCGCGAGAGCCGGTGACCGAATCGGCTAGATTAAGGGTACCGTCGATAATCACTTCAACGTAACTTTGGAGTTTGCCCGGAATTTTTTTTAATTTTATTTTGATAATAAAAGATAAAACGATGATGATGAAAATGGCAATCCAGGAATTGAGCAGGGAATTGGTGATAGTAAAGTTTCCAAGATTGAAAATTGGTTCAGCAAATAAAGTTGATTCATGGCTGATTTCTTGATGTTCGTCGATTTGGATTTCGTGTTCAACAGCGACGTTATCAATATTATCTTGGCTGACTTGTGTCTCCGGATTGTGATTGGTTTCGGTCATTTTGATTCAAAGTTTTAGAAACGGTGTTTTTAGTTTTAGTTTGGTCTAATTTATTAAGTAATTTTTTACTTTCTTGATAAATGCCGATATTAGAAATAACAAAGGCAGATAATACTAGGCCTAATGTCCACCAGGGAGCAGTTTGGTATCTGTTATCCAGCCAGCTGCCGACAAACAAGGCTAAAACGATTGGCGCGGCCACCCAAGCGGAAATGATGCCAAAAAAGGTTGCGCCGATTTGCCAAAGTTCTTTTCTATTGATGGCCATTTTCGTTGATTTAAGTATTTCGAATTCAAATTATACAATTTTTTAACGCTTTTGTAAATTAAAAGCGTTGATTTTTGGCCATTAAAAACACCAATATTCTAAGTTAGATAGGCTAAAGTGTCAAGGGTCGAGGTTTACTCCTTGATTTTTATTTTTTTATGGCTAATTTTAGCAAAAATGAATTTCGAAAATTAGTTGACTTGTTGGTTTAAAAAGACTAATCTTTTTGATAAGTGAACATCAAGGAGGGCATTTCGCGCTCCTTTACATTTTTTTGAGAAAGGTAGGATTAGACTCATGTCTGAACCGAAGATTCCATTCCTTGATGCGATTAGACGTGGTGATCTTAGGACCGCCATGTCTATCGTTTCCTGTTTGGGTATCGAAGATGCAACACCCGACTTGGTTGAGTCTGTTTTCAGTGCTTGCCAGGCGGGTTGGCGTCATCCTGACTGTGAAATGGCCGATCATGAAGTGAAACATCCGGATATCGCGCATGTGGTTTTGCGCAGTGGGCTGCACAGCGGGGCGTACTATAACTGTCCCATGGTTTTACGTAATGCTGCTCTCTGTATGTTTATGGCCAAAGCAATTGTCCATGAAATGCAAGCCTCAGGTATCAATCCGTGTGATTTCCAATGGGTGGCCGGCTCGGCAACTTCGGCCATCGGCTTGTCCTTCGCTGTGGCGACGCTTTTGGGTAAAAACTGGCATCCATTGCAAAAGGACCCATCGGATCCGAAGGGCAAGACTCAACTCTGGCAGAAGTGCGCCATCCCATCCGGCGAAGTGGTACTTAATGTCGAGGAACTGACTACGACTTGTGGTACACCCGAGGCCGTTCAGGCTGCTATTCGTCAAGCCAACCCGGCCGTGGAGTTTTTTGGGTATACGCCGGTCTTGATTTACCGACCGGCGGATTTAGCCGCTCCCAACAGGGCCGGAGACAGTATTATTCTGCCAGTTTTGAAGATCGACGTTCCGAACTACGAACGCGACAACTGTCCCTACTGTGAAGCCGGCAGCGAGGCGATCACTGACCCGAAAAAGGATTGGGCAAAATTGATTGGAGCGGCTTAAGTCGCGAGAACGTGAGGTGATTTTAATCGGCCACGCCAGTGGTTAACCATCAACCGGAAAGGAGTTTAAGTCATGGCCTCTTTCAGAGACCGCGTTCTTGCAGTGCAAAAAGGACGCAAGACCAGGCTGTGTGTCGGCATCGATCCGAACCGAGACAAGTTGCCTGAACACGTCGATCCGGATCGGGCCAGAAGCGTTTTGGCGTTTTGTCTGGATATCGTAAAAGCGACGGCGGAATTCGCCTGCGCTTTCGAGCTCAATTTCGGCTTTCTCGCCGCGCTCAATGCGACGGAGATCTTGCCCGAGTTGATTGGTGAAATCCAGGTTAAATTCAAAACGCCGGTGATTGTCGATGGTAAAAGGGGCGACATTGCCGCTTCGGCCAAAGCGTACGTCGCCGAAATGTTCAAAGCGTTGGGAGCAGATGCCGCGACGGTCAATCCGTATATGGGGTTGGATACTCTGGGACCTTGGCTGGAATACGGACCTGAGTGCGGGATTTTTGTCCTGGCGCGTACCTCTAACCCCGGCGCAGCGGACTACCAGGATTGTACTTTGTCCGAACCTCTCCATGGTTTCGACGGTGCAGAATATTCGATCAAAAACCCCAAACTGTGGCAGAAAGTGGCGGTAGAAACAGCTCGGCAAGAGCAAGAAGGAACCGCCAACGTTGGCTTGGTCATGGGGGCAACCAAACCCCAAGAGATTGCTTCTCTTGTAGGGTTCATCCCCGAAACCACCACGCTACTTTTGCCGGGCATTGGTAAACAGGGCGGTGATATCGTCGAGACGGTTCGGCATGCGAGGCACTTTCAGTTCCTCGTTAATGTCTCCAGCGCGATTACTCATGCTAGCAGCCAGCGCAGTGATTTTACAACTGAAGCGGCCAGTGCTGCTCGTCGGTATCGCGACGCAATCGAATACGCCTTGGAAGTTACGGTTACTTAACTACAATACAACTGGAGGAAAATTTCCCCCGGCTTGTCGGTTACTGTTAGCAGTGACGATGAGCCGGGGTCTTTGTTTTTAAAATTGAATTTTTTCAAAAATTAGTCAATATTGACTAAAAAGGGGAATAGTATTAATTTAATTTAGGTAGGCTATTGCAAATTGGCCTCCTGATTTCTGTTCGATATGACTCGTAGAAAGGAGATTTTCGCATGTCATGCAAGAAATCGACAGCATCACCCACGCAGTGTGGCCTTAGATTCAACAGGAGGGATTGTAAGAAGCTGAGGGGCAAGGGCGGAGATGGCAAGAACATCGACTGTAACAAGTGCCCCGCCTTTGCCAGGACTCGTGGGTATGGGCAGGGAAAGACTCGAGAGAGACATCAGCACGCGTAAGCTTTTCTGATCATTTCAGTGGCCGCTGGTAAAAGGCGGTCAACCCTCGACCTTTGGAAGGAAAGGTGATTTATGAAGCGTAGAGGCAAGCGTCATGGCAAGTACAGGCGAAACAATCGCGCGAAGAAGTGGCAACCGGAGGGCTGTCGGGGTCGGCGGAATAACCGCTGGAAGAAGCTCAGTTCTTGAGTTTTTCTCCCGGTGCAAAGCCGCATCAGAGTTCACGGGTCGGCGCGTCCACTAGGTGGTGCGTCGACCCTTTCCATTTGTTGAGATTTTTAACTTAGCATTGGCTGATAAATATGTTAAAATAGAACCATGGAAATTAATCTTAAAAATCTAAATCCAGAACAAAAAAAGGCCGTTGTTCATACCGACGGGCCTTTGTTGATTGTGGCTGGCGCGGGTACCGGGAAAACCACCGTGATTACTCAGCGCATCGGTTGGATTATCGAACAAAAAAAGGCCCAGCCGCACGAAATTTTGGCGCTAACTTTTACCGACAAGGCGGCCGGTGAGGTGGAAGAACGGGTTGACCGGGTGGTGCCTTATGGTTATGTTGATTTTTGGATTTCGACTTTTCATGCTTTTGCTGAAAAAATTTTAAAACTCCACGCCATTGATATTGGTTTGCCCAATGATTTTAAATTATTGAACCAAACCGAACAGTGGATGCTGGTTCGTCAAAATTTAGACAAGTTTGATTTAGATTACTATCGGCCGGTTGGCAATCCAACTAAATTTATTCACGCTTTAATTAAATTATTTTCTCGCGCTAAAGACGAAGCCATCACCCCGCAGCAATATTTAGATTATGTTCAGGATTTAAAATTGAATGCCGACAATCCCGATTTTGTTAAAACTTTAGTTGAGCCGGCTTTGATTAAAGATTTAAGTAAAAAAGAAAAAAAGGAATTAATTTTCCAAGAAATCAAAAAGGTGGAAGAAGCCGCTAATGCTTATCACACTTATCAGCAGTTGTTGTTGGAGCACAATAGTTTGGATTTTGGTGATTTGATTAATTATTGTTTGCAGCTTTTTAAAACTCGGCCGTTAATTTTGGCTAAGTACCGCAATCAGTTTAAATATATTTTAGTTGATGAATTTCAAGATACTAATCACGCTCAGTATGACTTGGTGCGCCTGTTAGCGGCCTCAAAAAATAATATCACGGTGGTGGGCGACGATGATCAATCAATTTATAAATTCCGCGGTGCATCGGTTTCCAATATTTTGGAATTTAAAAAAGATTACAAAGACGCCGAAGAAATATTTTTAACCAAAAATTATCGGTCAACTCAAGACATTTTGGACCTATCCTACAAATTTATTCAACAAAATAATCCGGATCGGTTGGAAGTTAAATTAGCTAAAGGTAAAAGTAAAAAATTATCCAAGCGCTTGGTTTCTTCAACCAAACAAAGCGGAGAAATCAAACATTTGCATTTGCAAACTGGTGACGACGAGATTAAATCGGTTTTAGAAAAAATTGCTGAACTGAAAGAAAAAGATCATGATTGCAGCTGGGCGGATTTTGCAATTTTAGCCAGAACCAACGACGCAGCCAACAATTTTTCGGCCGCTTTGAGCCAAACTCAGATTCCTCACCGGTTTGTCGCTTCGCGCGGCCTTTACAGCAAGCCGATTATTTTGGACGTTTTGGCTTATTTGCGGCTGTTAGATAATTATCATGAAAGCGATGCGGTTTACCGGATTTTGAATTCGCCGATTGTCGGATTACGCCATCAAGAATTGGTCAACTTTAACTACTGGGCGCGGCGCAAAGGCTATTCACTATACAAAACTATTCAGCTGCCGGAAGTGATCAACCACACCAGCCAAGAAATCAAAGAAAAAATTCAAAAATTAATTGCCTGGGTTGACAAGCACAGCCAACTAGCTAAAGAAAAATCAGTTGGCGAAGTTTTGGTTAATTTTTTGGAAGACACGGGGTACAGCCAGCTGATTGCCGAATCGCAAAATCCGGAACTGTCGGAAAACGCTGATTTTTTAAATCAATTTTATCGAAAAATTATTGAGTTTGAACGCTCAACTAATGAACCGACAGTTAAAAATTTTTTGCAGTTAATTGATTTGGAATTGGAAGCCGGCGAAGCGGGCAGTTTGGTCCAAAATTTAGAAGAAGGGCCAGACACGGTTAAAGTGATGACCGTTCACGCCGCCAAGGGTTTGGAATTCAAATATGTTTTTTTGGTCAACTTAGTTGATCGGCGGTTTCCAACTGACGACCGATCTGATCCGATTACTTTACCCGAAAAATTAATCAAAGAGATTTTGCCGGAAGGCGACGCGCACATCCAAGAAGAACGCCGACTTTTTTATGTAGCGATGACGCGGGCCAAACAGGGCTTGTATCTAACCAGCGCCGTTGATTATGGCGGCGCGCGCAAAAAAAAGTTATCGCAGTTTTTAGTGGAGCTGGGTAATTTTGGTTTGAAGCTTGCCGACGAAGCTAGTCAGGCCGAAAAACAGATGGGTAGTTATGGTTTGGGCCAAAATCAAATTGTGGTTGACGACGATTGGCAAAGAATGCTGCCGACCAAATTTTCTTTCACTCAAATTAAACTTTTTGAACGCGATCCGTATCAATATTGGTTGGATTATATTTTAAAAATTCCGCAGAAAGGCAAAAATATATTTTCGTTTGGTTCAACTTTGCATTTAACTTTGCAGCAATTCTTTTTAATGGTGCGCCAACGGTCAAGCGCTCAGCAACAGGATTTGTTTGGCAATACCCTAAGCAAATCGGAAAAACAAACCGAAGTTAAAGTTAGCCTAGATGAATTGTTAAATTTGTATCAAAAAAATTGGATTGATGATTGGTATCAAAGTCGCAGCGAGCACGATGATTTTTTTGAACGGGGCAAAAAAGCCTTGAAAGATTTTTATAAAGATTATCAAAAAACTTTGCCAATACCGAAATTTTTGGAACAACCTTTTAGTTTGCGGATTCCCGACGAAGAAAGTGGAGAAATTTATACTTTGATTGGTAAAATTGACCGAGTCGATCAAATGAATTCCGGCATTGAAATTATCGATTACAAAACCGGCCAAGGCAAAACCGAAGCGACTTTGAGCGCTGATGATAAGCAGCAGTTGTTGATTTATCAGTTGGCTGCTCAGCAGACATTGAATGAACGGGTAGAGAAATTAACTTTTTATTATTTAGAAACTGGCAATAAAGTGAGTTTTTTGGGCAGTCAAAAAGAATTAGATAATTTGCAGAAAAAAATTGTCAAAATCATCCGCGAAATTCGTAGTGCCAAGTGGCCACCAGAGACCCCGCCCCGCAACACTTAGCTTAAAATCCCTCCCCTTAAAGGGGAGGGAGTGCTTTATAGTTTCATTTTGTTGTGACTCAGATATGTAGGGAGGGGTCTGGAGTATTCGTATAATCCATTCGTATTCATTCGTATCTATAAAAAAGGAAAACCGCCAGCAGACCTGCGTCCACTGGCGGGGATTGGATTGATTGGATCTATCCTTCCTTTTTCGCGTAGAGAGCCTTAATAGAATCGGTTGTCAATTCATCGGTACAAGTCAGGTCCGAGAACGGTGGCCTGACGATAAGGATGTCACGCAGATAGATTCCGTGGCAGGGGTTGAACTTGACGGTGACGACGAACAGGTGCGGGTGCTGTAGCGGGTCAGCGCTAATCATCCGCAACAAATAGTCATGGATGGGTCGGCCAGGGCTTTGGCTTGTCTCGTCGAAGATTTCCGTCGGGCAATCCAGCAGGGGCTTGGCTCCGTACATTTTGCCGGCGAGCCAGAGCTGTCTCATCATGGTGCCGGATTTGAGTTTTCTTCCCTCTCCCTCGGTTTTTTTCCAGGTTTTGGTGATCAGGGGGCGGAGAGAAAAGACACCGGCACTGTCAGCGTCTTTCGAGCCGCGGATTGTGACCGCGGTTTTGAATGTGCCAGGCCTGATTATGTTTCTGGCTGGAAAACCACCACAATGAGACAGCTGATGGAGAACTGACGTTGTTCTTCTGTCGCGGATCTCTTTTATCGTTGCGAAAGGTTCAGAGTGCAACATCCTCGCGCAAACGTATGCAAGCTCTGGGCCTAATTCTTCATCAGCCAGCTTGCCTTCCCAACTCACTACGCCGATATCCGGAAATGGATACGGCGTAACCATGGTCGCGATGTCGATCTGTCTTCTGATTTCAGGCGGTAGATTCTCATACTCTGCAGTAGTCGTTGTGTTACTCATGGCAAGCCTCCTAGGCTTTCTTAGGCGTCCAACGCCCGTGCCAAAATTGTTTCGCCAAAAGGCGAAAGTCAACCAAAAGGTTAACACTTTGGTCTTATCATTTTTGGCAAATTAAGTCAATGATTCATCGGTATATTACAGTGTCGTCCTGAACTCAGTTCAGGACCCCTTTAAGGCTCTGAAACAAGTTCAGAGCGACTCTTGCGCTTTACCAATTACAACTTTTCTGATATAATTTAATCGTTATTTATGAGCAGTAAAGTGTTTTCAATTTTGATTTTTTTAGGCAGCCTTTTGGCTTTAACTGGCTGGGTGTTGGTAGTTAATAACACCGATCCGGCCCAATCGAGCTGGCTGATTTTCAGTTTATTTTATTTATGTTTGATGTTTGTGGTTTTTGGGTTGCTATTTTTGATTAGTGAATTTTTTCGTCAGCGCTTTGCTAAAAAAACGCAGCTGATCAATCGTTTTAAAACGTCGGTGCGCCAGTCATTATTTTTTGCGATTTTGATCGCTGGCTGGTTAATGTTGCAAAGCAAAGGCTTAGCTTACTGGTGGGTAGTGATTTTATTTATTTTAATTTTAACTTTTTTAGAATTTTTCTTTATTTCTGCCAGCAAAAATAATTTTTATGAAAGCTAAACTTGAAAGTTTAAAAGCGCTTTTTGATGCTGAAATCAAAAAAGTTTCCAGTCCGACCGATTTAGATGAACTGGAAATTAAATTTTTAGGCCGTAAAGCTGGGGAGCTCACGGCTGTTTTGCGTGGCTTAAAAAATTTGCCAGAAGATCAACGGAAAGAAATTGGTAATTTTGCCAATCAACTACGTGGTGAAATTGAAAATGCCATTACCGAAATCCGCAATCAGCTTTCCGGTAGTCAGAAAATTGATCGGTTTTTTGATTTAACTTTGCCGGGCACAGAATTACCAAATGGTCATTTGCATCTGATGACCAAAGCAATCAGAGAAATCACTGAAATTTTTGAACGAATTGGTTTTAATCGGGTGCGTTATCCGGAAGTGGAATGGGATTGGTATGCGTTTGAGGCGTTGAATATGCCGGGCGATCATCCGGCCCGCGATGAATGGGAAACATTTTTTATCGACGATAAAGAAATCGGGCCAAAAGGCAAGAGATTGTTAACGCCGCACACCTCATCGGGCCAGGTGCGTGAAATGGAACGGAAAGAATTGCCGATCCGCATGACTAATATTTCTAAATGTTATCGCCGCCAAAGTGATATTTCCCACGCGCCGATGTTTCACCAGTTCGAAGGTTTGATGATTGACACCGATGTAACCATTGCGCACCTCAAAGGTGTTTTGGATTATTTTGCTAAGCAATTTTTTGGTCCAAACCGCACGGCGCGGATTCGGCCGTATCACTTTCAGTTCACTGAGCCGAGCTTTGAAGTGGATATTTCTTGCGGTTTGTGCGAGGGCAAGGGTTGCCGGATGTGCAAATCCGGTTGGTTAGAAATTGGTGGCGCGGGCATGGTTCACCCTAATGTTTTGAAAGCCGGCAAAATTGATCCGAAAAAGTATTCCGGTTTTGCTTTTGGCTGGGGGGTGGAGCGGTGTTATTTAATGAAGCCGGGTTTAAGCATTCCAGATATTCGCGAGTTATATCAAAGCGATTTAAGATTTTTGAAGCAGTTTTAGTTTGGTTGGTAAGTTGGGTAAGTTTGTTAGTTTATAAGTTGATAAGTTTCAAGTTAGTTAGTTTATTAGTTAGTTAATAAGTTTCAAGTTTGTAAGTTTATTAGTTAATTAGTTTATTTTTAGCAACGTAGCGCATAATGTTATTATTAAAAGCTAACGTTGTATGGCAACTGGATTAGAAAATTTGAAAATTTATCAAATGGCGGAACGTTTTGAACTTGAGGTCTATCAGATTACCAAGCAATTTCCCAAAGATGAACGATTTCGTTCAATCGATCAGTTGCTCCGTTCGTCAGCTTCGGTGGCTAATAATATCGCTGAAAGTTATAATAGAGTCACAGTCAAGGAAAAAGTTCGTTGTTGCGTTATCGCCAAGGCTGAAGCAGAAGAAACAAAAAGAAATATTTTACGATCAGCAAAGAAGAATTTTATTGATCAAGTAATTGCTCATAATTTAGCAAATAAATATACTGAACTATTGAAAGCAATTAGCGGTTATATTAGATTTTTAAAGAAATGTTAACAAAACTTACAAACTTATAAACTAATAATTAAAGAATAAAATAAGAACTAACGAATGGATAGAAAAATTTCTTACAATTGGTTGAAAGAATATGTAAAACTCAACGCGACGGTTGAGGAATTTGCTAAAGAGTTTTCTTTGTGCAGTCAGTCAGTGGAGCGGGTGAAAAAAATTCAGGCGCATTTTAGCGGTGTAGTAACGGCTAAAATTATTGCTATTGTTAAACATCCTAACGCCGATCGGTTGCAATTAGCCACGGTTGACACTGGTAAAGAAAAAATAACGGTTGTTTGCGGTGCACCTAATATTGCGGTTGGCCAAATTGTGCCATTAGCCAAAGTTGGTGCAGAATTAATTGATCCAAAAGTTGACGACAAATTTGTTTTAGAAAAAGGAGTCATCCGCGGGGTGGAAAGCGCTGGTATGATTTGCGCGCCAGACGAACTGGGTTTTTGGCCGGAACACAACGGCATTTTAGTGTTAGAATCAGATACGCCAGTTGGCAAAGACTTGGCCGACGTTTTAAAACTCGATGATTATTTAATGGATATTGAAATCACTACTAATCGACCGGATGCGGGCAGCTTGGTTGGGTTGGCACGCGAGGCCGCCGCCGTGTTTGATGTTGATAACAAAATTGATTTACCAAAACCAAACTTGAAATTGAAAACCGAAATTCCTTTATCGGTCGAAGTTAAAGAATCAAAGCTTTGTCCGCGCTATCAGGCGGTGGTGATGGAAAACATTAAAGTTGGCCCGTCGCCGTTTTGGTTACAGTGGCGATTGAGTCAAGCGGGAATTAGACCAATTAACAATTTAGTTGATATTACTAATTATATCTTATTGGAATTTGGTCAACCGATGCACGTTTTTGATTACGATAAATTGCAAGGCCAAAAAATTGTTGTCCGCAAGGCTAAAGCCGGCGAAAAGATTTTAGCTTTAGACGGTAAAAATTATCAACTCTCAGCCGACAATCTAGTGATTGCCGATGCCAAAGATCCGGTCGCGGTGGCTGGCGTGATGGGTGGTGAATTATCAGCGGTGAGTGCAGAAACCAAAACGATTGTTTTTGAAGCAGCGAACTTTAATCCGGTTTCGGTACGTAAAACCGCTCGGGCTTTAAATTTGTATTCGGAATCATCAAGTTTATTTGAAAAAAATCTTTCAGCCGAAGGCACTTTTGTGGCGATTCTGCGGGCGGTTGAGTTAACTCAGCAGTTAGCTGGCGGACAAACTGCCAGTCCGATTATTGATGTTTACGCTCAAAATTATAAGCCAAAAAAGATTAGTTTTGATCCGGCCAATATTAAACGATTATTGGGTGTAGAGATAAAAATCAAGCAGATTAAAAATATTTTAGAGCGGCTAGGTTTTGAAGTTTCCGGTAGTAATACTTTAAAGATCACTGTGCCGTGGTACCGAGCCAATGATGTTGAATATGATCACGATATTGTCGAAGAAGTGGCTAGAATTTATGGCTATCACAATTTGCCGGTTGAATTGCCCAGCAGTGAAATTCCAGTCCGGGCGAAAAATCCAATTTTGGTTTGGGAAGATAAAATTAAAGATATTTTAGTTGGGGCGGGTTTAACCGAAACCTATAATTATTCAATGGTTGATAAGGAAATGATCGAAGCTGCCAACCGGCCGAAAACCGAAGTGGTTAAAATTAGTAATCCGTTGAATAGTGAAATTGAATTTATGCGCACCGATTTAGAGCCGCAGATTTTGCAAGGTGTGGCTGATAACATCAAACGCTTTAACCAAATTGAAATTTTTGAAGTCAGCAACGTTTACCGGCTGCAAAAGGCTAACGATTTACCGGTCGAACAATCTTGCTTAGCCGGAGCGGTGGTAGACAAAATGGATGATTTTTTACAAGTTAAAGGCTTGGTTGAGTTGTTGTTAGATAAATTGGCCATCACTGATTATCAATTTAAAGAGTTGGTAAAAGACAATAATTATTGTTCAGTCCAAACTGCTTTGACAGTGGTGATAAAAAATGAAGTGATTGGTTATTTTGGTTTAGTTAATCAAAAAAATGCTAGCCGCTTTTCTTTTGATCGACCGGTAGCAATTTTTAGTTTTGTGGTTGAAAAATTAGCTAAATATGCCAGCGATTTAAAACCGTTTGTGCCGATCGCAGAATTTCCAAACGCACAAAGAGATTTGGCAATTGTGATTGACGCGGAGGTGAAGTGGCAGATGATTGTTGATGCGGTCAAGTCGGTTGATCCGTTAGTGTCGGAGATAAAGTATTTAAGCACTTATGTAGATAAAAGTTTGGGTGAAGACAAAAAGAGTTTGGCTTTCCGGGTTACTTTTCAGGCTGAGCGGACTTTGAAATCGGAAGAAGTTGATGTTGTTTTGGAAAAAATTATTAAAAATTTACAAACTAAATTAAACGCGATTTTGCGTTAATATTTTTAAGGAGGCAAAATTTTATGTTAGAAACTTCACGCGACTTGTTAAATATTATGTTGGCTTTTGCGGTTTTGTGGATTACGGTTTTTATTTGTTGGGCGCTTTATTACATTATTTCGATGATGCGTTCGGTCAGTAAAATTACCGGCGGGGTAAGAAAAAAGATGGAAACGGTTGATAAAATTTTGGATTTAGTCAAAGAAAAATTAGAAAAAGGTTCTAATCATTTTGGCATGATGGCCGATTCGGTTATTAAGTTGGTCGGTTATGCGATGGATAAACAAAAAAGTAGCAGTAGCAAAAAATCAACTAGCAAAAAGAAAAAATAGTACCATTTCTAATAATCGTTTTGGGAAATCTACTTCCCTAGAAAGTCATTGATTTGTTCAGACTTTCTTAAATTGTATCTTTATGTCTTTTGTCCACCTGCATGTCCATTCGCACTATTCGCTGTTGGACGGCTTACCTAAAATTGATCAAATAGTAAACAAAGCAGTTGAATATAACATGCCGGCGGTGGCTTTGACCGACCATGGGGTGATGTATGGGCTGCTTGAGTTTTATAAAACCGCTAAAAAAGCTGGTATTAAACCGATCTTGGGGGTTGAAGCTTATGTGGCTCGCAATGGCCATTTGAATAAGCGGTCTAACATTGATACGCGGCCTTATCACCTGGTTTTATTGGCCAAAAATGAAGCTGGTTACAAAAATTTAATTAAGTTGACAACCATCGCTCATCTGGATGGTTTTTATTATAAACCAAGAATCGATCTAGATTTATTAAAAAAATATAGCGAAGGGGTAATTGCTTTAAGTGCCTGCTTACAAGGAGAATTGTCGGCTAATTTATTGAATGAAAATGAACAGGGGGCCAGAGATTATATTAAACAAATGCAAACGATTTTGGGCCGCGATAATTTTTATTTGGAAGTTCAAAATCATCCGACTCTAGCTAAACAAATTTTTGTTAACGAAAAAATTTTAGCCTTAGGCTATGAATTAAAAATTCCGGTGGTGGCCACTTATGATGTTCATTATTTAGATCGAGAAGATAACTACGCCCAAGATGCTTTGGTTTGCATCCAAACCAAAAGAACGCTGGCCGACACTGATCGAATGACCATGATGGAATACGACGTGTCTTTCCGCGATAGTATGCAAGCGCAAAAAGATTGGGCTGCTCATCCGGAAGTAATTAGCAACACCATTGAGGTCGCTGACCGCTGTAATGTTGAAATTAAATTTGGCCAAAAACTTTTGCCGAAGTTCGAAGTGCCGGCGGGGGAAACGCCAGAGCAATATTTAGCTGAATTGTGTCAGACTGGTTTAGTCAAACGTTACGACACCAAGGAAGTGAGTAAAGAAATTAAAGATCGTTTGGATTATGAATTGTCGGTGATTACTAAAACCGGCTTTGCTTCCTATTTTTTGATTGTGGCTGATTTTATCAACTGGGCAAAGGATAATCAGATCGTAGTCGGGCCGGGCCGAGGTTCAGCGGCGGGTAGTTTGGTTGCCTATCTAACCAATATTACCAACATTGATCCGTTAAAATATGATTTGATTTTTGAACGGTTTTTAAATCCGGAAAGAATCTCAATGCCTGATATCGATACCGATTTTGCTGATACTCGGCGTGACGAGGTTTTAGACTACGTAGCTCAACGGTTTGGCCGTGACCAAGTGGCTCAGATTATTACTTTTGGAACCATGGCGGCCCGGGCGGTAATTAGAGACGTTGGCCGGGTGATGGGTTTGCCCTATTCATATTGCGACAAGGCCGCTAAAATGATTCCGATGTTTATGTCGCTTGATGAGGCGTTAAAAACGGTGCCGGAAATGCAAGCAATCATTGCCGATCCAGATGGCCGACGGTTAATTGAAGTGGCTAAAAAGTTAGAAGGTTGTGTCAGACACGCTTCAACTCACGCTTGCGGAGTGGTGGTGGCACCGGCGCCATTGGATAACTTTGTGCCGCGGCAACGATCGAGTCAAGACGAAAACGAAATTGTCACTCAATATGAAATGCATGGGATTGAAGATTTGGGTTTGTTGAAAATGGACTTTTTGGGTTTAAAAAATTTAACCATTATTGAAAATACTTTAGAAATTTTAAAAAAAGCCAGAGGAATTGATATCAATATTGATAATCTGCCGCTTGATGATAAAAAAACTTTTGCTTTGTTGCAACGAGTCGAAACTACCGGTGTATTCCAGCTTGAAAGTTCTGGGATGAAACGTTATTTAAAGCAGTTAAAACCAACTGAACTCGAAGATATTATCGCGATGGTTTCGCTTTATCGCCCTGGGCCAATGGAATTAATTCCCGATTATATCGCCGGTAAACATGGTTTAAAACGGATTAAATATCTTGATCCAAAGTTGGAGCCAATTTTAAGTAAAACCTATGGGATTGCGGTTTATCAAGAACAAGTGATGGAAATCGCCAGAAAATTGGCTGGCTTTTCTTACAGTGAGGCGGATGTTTTACGAAAAGCGGTGGGTAAAAAGATTTTGGCGTTATTAAATGAGCAGGGAGACAAAATGGTTAAAGGGATGGTAGAAAATGGGATTAAAGAACCGGTGGCGGTAAAAATTTGGGAATATATTTTACCCTTTGCTCGTTATGGATTTAATCGTTCGCACGCCGCTTGCTATGCGATGATTGCCTATCAAACCGCTTATCTTAAAGCTCATTATCCGGCTGAGTTTATGGCTTCTTTATTAACCTCCGATCATGGTAACACCGACCGGATTGCCGTTGAAGTGGAAGAATGTCGACAAATGGGTTTAGAAATTTTACCGCCAGACATTAACGAGAGTTTTTCGACCTTTACGGTTGTTTACGACACGCCGGAATTAAAAGCCGACAAAACCAGCAATAAAATTCGATTTGGCTTAAGCGCGGTTAAAAATTTGGGTGAAAATATTATTAAAGAAGTGATTAAAGAAAGAAAGAAAAATGGTCCGTATAAAACTTTGGAAGATTTATTAAGTCGGGTTAAAACTAAAGATTTAAATAAAAAATCGTTGGAAGCATTAGTTAAATCGGGTGGGCTGGATAACTTGGGCGAGCGTAATCGGATGCTTTATAATATTGATCGCTTGTTGATTTTTATTAAAAATATTAATGAAGAGGCCGACAGCCAGCAATCAAGTTTGTTTGGCATGATGGCCAGCAGCGTTTCTTTGCCAAAATTAAATTTGGACGAAATTGATCCGGCTGACGATCGTCAAAAATTAAATTGGGAAAAAGAATTTTTAGGTCTTTATGTTACCGCTCATCCGTTGCAGGAGTTTAGTAAAAAATTGAGTGAAATTACTTCACCAATTGGCTACGTTTTGTCTGATGCAGAAAATTATAAGGGTCGGGTGTTAAAAGTGGCTGGTGTGATTAGTAAAATCAAAAAAATTATTACCAAAGCCGGTGAAGCCATGCTTTTTGTCCGAGTTGAAGATGTCTCGGGCGGCATTGAAATTTTAGTTTTCCCCAGTATTTTAAAAAATGATCCGGAAGTTTGGCAGGAAGATCGAATTATTATGATGAACTGCAAATTAACCGACAAGGATGGCGAGGTTAAATTGATTTGCAACCAGGCTAGGGAGTTAAATCACGAAAATTTAGAAGATGTTGTTAATCGCTTGGCTGAATTAGAAAATGTGGCCAGCGATAATCGTTATGTCAGAAATCATTTTCAAAAAAAGGTAGTGACCAAAGAGCCAAAAGGTGAATTTTTTGTCGCTGGTTATGCTTATATCAAGGTGGCTAATAACATCGATAATGGGGGAGTCGAAAGGTTAAAGGAACTAATTAAAAAATATCCTGGCCGCTATAAGGTTTATTTGATTATCGATGGACCGGCTGGCGCTAGAAAAGTGGTCACTGACTATTTAATTAATATTAGTCAGAGTTTCAAAGAGGAATTAGAAGTTACCTTGGGCCGGAATACTTTGTATGTTCAAGAGCTAGACAGTATCTAAATATAGGTTGTTATTTTTTCTAAAATATTTTATTATTATAGTATGAAAAATAACAGTTTTATCATCCCGAGGTTTTATCGTAATTTTGCGATTGTTTTTTTAGTTTTAGCAATAATTTTTTTATGTTCCGTGGCCTATTTAATTTGGGCTAACGTAACAATTATTATTACCCCCGCTCAAGAGTTGAAAGATTACAATTTGGCATTTGCTGTGTCAGACGCCACTACTACGCCAGCTGGGTTGGTGCCAGGAAAAATCCAACAGGTAAGTGTTTCTGATCAACAAATTTTCCAAGCTACCGGTCAAGAATCAATTTCCAAAGACTCTGGAATTGTTGGTAATGTTATATTCATAAATAATTACAGTAAAGATCAGGCCTTGGTGGCTACTACTCGTTTGGCTGACAAAAATAATCCTGATCAAGTTTTGGTGCGTTTAAAAAGCAGTGTGACTGTGCCAGCCGGTGGTCGAGTAGAAGCTACTGTTTATACTGATGACCCTGATAATTTTAAAGATATTAAACCGCAAGATTTTATTATTCCTGGTTTATGGCAGCCGCTGCAAGACAAAATTTATGCTCAAAGCAGCCAGACTTTATCAGCCGCCGGTCAGGTGGTATCTGTGGTTAGCGATCAAGACTTAAATCAATCTAAACAAACTTTGCAAACCAGTTTAAGTCAAAAAGCAATGAGTCAAATTGATACTGAGCTATCTGCCCAGCAAGCTCTGTGGCCAAAATTAGTTGATAGCAGCGGTGGTCAATTTAACCCAAGTGCAAAAAGCGGTGATCAGGTTTCTGATTTTCAGGCTAGTATGGATTTAACCGCTCGGGTGGTGGCATTTGACGAACAGAAAGTGATTGATTTGGCTCAGGCTAAGTTGGCCGAACAAAATATCAGCTCCATGGCGATTAATCCGAATAACTTTGATTATAAACTTGAGTCAATTAATCCAGATCAAAATCAGGCGCAGGTAAGTCTAACGTTTAAAGCCGCGGCGGCCACTGATTTTAGTAATCAAGACAGTTTTGATAAAAGTCAGCTATTTGGAAAAACAGCTGATGAGGTTCAGGCTTATTTTTCTCAATTCCCAGACGTTAGCTCGGTCCAAGTAGTTTTTTCGCCTAGCTGGTTAAAGAAATTGCCAAGGTTGGCTGATAAAATTAAGATCCAGATTGCCGATTAGTTATCAGAAAACATTTTTTTAAAAAAGAAGACCTCGGTTTTTAGGCCGAGGTTTTTGTTTGTCTTTGCAAACATCAGGCGGTGGTGATTATTTCTATTGTCGCTTGATCTTATTTTGTGCCGCCGTCTTTTGTCGGTAGAGCTTTTCTTATTATGGGCTCTCCCGATACGTCAACTAAATGGCAAATTGTCAATATGGCTACGGACAAACAAAGCAATCCAATCAAGGTGACGATTGTTGATATTAATAACAAGATGGTATTGCTGACATTACAATGAACGAACAGAAAAAATTGTGACATGCAGATTATTGCGCCTATTGTGGACTTAATAAACACGTCTACGGCTTGTCTCATCGCCGCTTCTTTTCTTTTTACGCTTTTGTATCCTCGGTACATGCTGGCCTCCAAGCCGTGTAGATTGATTCGACTTTGGCTATCGTATTACTTTTTTGTCATTATGTCAAGTATTATAATATTTTTTATTAATTTTTTTATAGAAAAAAGCCCTCAACGGCAGGGCTTTTAGGTTTGGCGCAAGGTTCGAGTAATTGAAAGGTTCAATGGCGATTCTCTCTATTATACCTAGAAAGAGTGGATGTAGTTTACTTTACGGGATTTTCGACAGAAGAATTTTCGGTTGGTTCATCTTTCGGTCTAGACCATATTTCACCTGGGTTGATCGGGCGAGGGGTGTCGATATATGAACTCTTTGTTGGCATTCTAGGCCGCTCTTCACTGCCTGGACCAAAAAACCGGCCAAGTCTTCTTGTGTCATCACACGGATCCACTTCTCTTTTTGGCATGGCTTTTCACCACCTTTCCGAAGAATATAAAGAACAATATTATTATATCATTATGTTTAGTTTTTGACAAGTTTATTTAAAATATGGTATTATTATATTGTTTAAAGATGGTTGACATAGCTACCAACTATGTGTTTTGAATAATTCCCTGTTTAAACAGGCTAAATCTTTAAGCCAATTTAATAAAATGAGTGTCCCGATGTCAGATTGGGGAATTTGGGTGGAACCGTCCCGACGTAAAGTTGGGATCCCAAGCAGATAATTTCTGGTTGGTTTTTTGTTTATTTGGTGGTCGTTCTGAACTTGATTCAGGACCCTCCAGAGATTCTGAAATAAATTCAGAATGACATATGAAGAGAATTATATTGAAAGGCAAAAAAGTAATTTTACGGCCGGTTTCTTTAAAAGACGCTCCGAACTTTTGTCGTTGGCTTGAAGACAGGGAAGTGACAAAATTTTTGGATCGTTATGATAATCCACCTACGCTAAAAGAGGAACGTGAATATATTTTAGAGCAGAGAAAAAAGAAAGATCATATTCAGTTCTCGATTGATAGTGTAGATGGAGCGCATATCGGGGTTTGCAGTCTAATGAAGATTAGTGCAAAATCCAAGAGAGCTGAATTCGGAATTTTTATTGGCGATAAAAAATATTGGGGGCAGGGTTGTGGTACAGAAGCTTGTCGCTTAATTGTTGATTACGGTTTTAAAAAATTAAGGTTGCATCGGGTATATTTACGAGTTTTTGGATATAATATTCGAGGAATAAAGTCATATCAAAAAGTTGGATTCAAAATTGAAGGTAGATTAAGGGAACAGGTTTACCGTGACGGTTTTTATCATGATATGATTTTTATGGGTATTTTAAGGAATGAATATTTAAAAAATAAAAAATAAAAAAATGCCCTCGGAAGCAGTCAGGCGGACGGGTGTCCACGAGAATGCTCCGCGAGGGCGGGGTTGCCACCAAGTTCATCGCTTGATTCACGCTTCAAGCTTGTAGCGACCTCTAGGCACTATTTTTTAGCGCCCTGACATGGGTGGTGATGTCAGGAGGAGACCCAGATTAACATTGGACACCATCAGCCGGGACCGCCTTTGGGCCAACTCCATCCTTTTTTATTTTTCGGAGTGGATAATTCTAAGCTAGCACATTATGTATTTTTTGTCAAGTACAAAGATTAATAATATATAAAATAATAACTAAATTAACCAAAAATATATGGATAATAAATTAGAAAAAATTAGACACAGTGCTTCGCACGTTTTAGCTCAGGCGGTTTTGGAATTTTTTCCAGACGCTAAGCTGGCCATTGGTCCGGCGATTGAAGATGGGTTTTACTACGATTTTGATTTGGGCAGTAAAACATTTTCCGAAGATGATTTGGGTAAGATTGAAGCCAAAATGCACGAAATTATTAAGCAGGATCAAAAAATTGAACATTATTTGCGTGATGCCGATGCATCAATCAAATATATTAAATCGAAAAAGCAGCCTTATAAGTCAGAGATGGCGCAAGATTTGAAAGCCCAAGGAGAAAAGGAGTTGAGTTTTTATAAAATGGTTAACAAAGACGGCAAGGCAAAATTTGTTGATTTATGTGCTGGTCCACACGTTGAATCAACGAAAGAAATTGGCGCGGTTAAACTTTTACGAGTAGCCGGTGCCTATTGGCGAGGCGATGAAAAAAATAAAATGTTGCAACGAATTTATGGTACGGCTTTTACTAAGCAAAGCGAATTGGATGACTATTTAAAGATGCTCGAAGAAGCAAAAAAACGTGACCATCGTAAGTTGGGCCAAGAGCTTGATTTATTTCATATTGATGAAGTAGTTGGCCTGGGTTTGCCATTGTGGCATCCTAAAGGTGCCCTTTTATGGCGAATTATCGAAGATTTTTGGTACCATGAGCACCTTAAAGTTGGTTATAATTTAGTGCGGACTCCGCATATTGGTAACAAGACACTTTGGGAAACTTCTGGTCATTGGGGGTTTTACAATGAGAGTATGTATCCACCGATTGAAGCCAGCCAAAGCCTGAAAGAAAGCCAGGGCAAAGAAAAAGTTAAAGATCCAGAAACTTATCTTTTAAAACCGATGAACTGTCCTTTTCACCTCCGGATTTATAAAAACCGATTACATTCTTATCGTGAATTTCCTTTGCGTTGGGCTGAGTGCGGCACGGTTTATCGGTTTGAGAAAAAAGGTGAACTTTCTGGTTTAACCCGGGTACGTGGCTTTACTCAAGACGATGCCCATATTATTTGTCGGGCTGATCAGGTTGAAGATGAATTGGGCCGAGTGATTGATTTTATTCTTTTTATTTACCAGTCTTTCGGTTTCAAAATCGAAGATATAAATGTTTATTTATCAGTCCGTGATCCAGAAAATAATAAATATGCTGGCTCAGAAGAGGGTTGGAAATTTACCGAGGGCGTTTTAGAAAAAGTGGCTAAGCAAAAAGGTTTATCTTTTCAAAAAGATATTGGCGGCGCAGTTTTTTATGGACCAAAATTGGATTTTAAAATCAAAGATGCAATTGGCCGTGAATGGCAGTGTTCAACTTTGCAGTTTGATTTTAATTTACCTAGTCGGTTTGACATTAAATTTACTAATAATGAAGGCCAGGATGAGCAACCGTATATGTTGCATCGGGCGTTATTCGGTTCATTTGAACGATTTATTGGTCTTTTGATAGAACATTATGGCGGAGCATTCCCAACCTGGTTAGCTCCGGTCCAGGTGCAAATTGTTACGGTTAAAGATGAGTGTGTCGAATTTGCTAAAGGATTGGCTAATGAATTTTCCCTCCATGGCATTAGGGTGGCAGTTGATGACAGTAATGAAACGGTTGGTAAGAAAATTCGTGAAGCAGAATCAATGAGAGTGCCTTACATGTTGGTGATTGGTGAAAAAGAAATGGCCAGTAATGATTTGCAGGTCAGAATCAGAGGCCAGAAAGAAGTTGAACAGTTTAGCAAAGAAAAGTTTATCGAAAGATTGAAGCGGGAAATTATGGCTAGAAATTAGTAGATCAAATTTAGCTAAAAATAGATAAAAAAATCAGCCTTTGGCTGATTTTTTTTGTATAATAATGCCATAGGACTTGACAAATATTTTCGAATATGATATATAAAATACAGTAAAAAGAAAAAAGGACGGCGACAAAAGTGGGCCCCGCCGTCCGCAAAAAAACAACAAAACCAAAAAGACCCAAAAGTGGGCCCCGCCAAAAAAGATCAACGCCCCCGGACCAACGTGTCTCGGGGGCTTCACTTTTATTTGATATTTTATCATAAATAGGCTAATATGCAACCAACAACATAGCGCTATAATTTTTGAAAAACGTTATGTTTTATGTCTATATTTTAGCTAGTCAGCGGAATGGAACACTCTATATTGGCATCACCAATAATATTGTCCGAAGAATTAATGAACATAAATCAGGAATAAGTGATGGCTTTACTAAAAAATATAATGTTAAAAGACTAGTTTACTGCGAGTCGACCGAAGATGTGTGGGCGGCTCTAGTAGAGAGAAAAACAGTTGAAAAAATGGCGGCGAAAATGGAAGCTGCAATTAGTAGAAAAAGAAAATCCATTTTGGCGTGATCTATCCGATGATTTTACTTAAGTTAAGTATCGTCATTCCGCAATTACGACGCAGTCGTAATATGCGGAATCCAGTGCTTAGGCTAGGCACTAGATTCCCGCTTTCGCGGGAATGACAAAGTTTTATTATGATAAAGAACAAAGTAATAGTAATTTTAGGCCCGACCGCTTCTGGCAAAACTAAACTGGCAGTTGAATTGGCCAAAAAACTTAATGGTGAGATTATCTCAGCGGATTCTCGTCAAGTTTATCGTGGAATGGATATTGGCACCGGCAAGGATTTAGATGAATATGGCGGCATTAGATATCATCTGATTGACGTTGTTGATCCAAATGATCAATTTTCTTTAGCTGACTATCAAAAGTTAGCTTATCAAGCAATCGAAGATGCTTTGAAACGGGGAAAATTGCCGATTGTTTGCGGCGGAACCGGGCTTTATATTTCCGCGGTTGTTGAAGGCTATGTTTTGCCCGAAACATGTAACACAAAACATGTAACACAAAACATTAGAAAAAAATTGGACGAGATGAGTCTGGATAAACTTTTGGTTGAATTAGAAAAAATTGACCCGGAAACTTTTGCAATTATTGATCAAAAGAACCGACGGAGGGTTCAACGAGCATTAGAAATTTTTTATCAAACTGGCGTTACCAAGTCGGCTCAGATTAGTAAGCAAAAACCGCCATATGATTTTTTGCAGATTGGGATTAATTTACCCAAAAAAACGTTGTATCAAAAAATCGATACGCGTCTGATTGAACGGTTGAAAAAAGAGGGGATGATTGATGAAATAAAAAATCTGCATGAAAACGGGGTGAGCTGGCAACGTTTGGATGATTTTGGCTTAGAATATCGTTATGTTAGTCGGTATCTGCAGGCTCAGCTCGATTATCAAGAAATGGTTAAGCAATTAAAACAAGCCATCCGCCAATATACAAAACGGCAAATGACTTGGTTTAGGCGTGATAAAAATATTATTTGGGTTGATCAGAAATTAACCGATATAGATCACCAGATTAAAAATTTTATTCTAAATTAGCAGCCCGGATGGTCTCAGTGGCAAATTGGTATAGGCCAGGATTTTCTTCTGGTTTAAACAACTTCATGTATTCCATTGCGTCTTTGGCGACAGATTGAACTTCTTCTGTCGGTATATCTAACGGTTTGGCCGTATATTTAATATAAATTTCATTTAGGCGTTCTCTGATTTTATCTTTTTCTTTTGCTTTTGCTACTTCTTCATTTCTTCTATCTTTCAAAATTTCTTGGGTTATAGCGTCGGTTTCTTCTGGCTCACTTTCATTATCAAAAATTTTGTCAATTGCACTTTCTACATTATCGGGATCTAAGATTGGTTGATTTGAAGTTTCTGGGCTTGGCATAAAATTATAATTATTTTTTAGATTTTTTTCGCCGAACTAATTATATCAACAGCGAAAATAGCCCTTTTGTCTTGGTAATTCTCACTGCCAAATAGTTCAATATAATTGTGAGCTTGGGCGACAACTGTCTGCCTTTCGTCTGGGTTTAGAGATTCTAGATATTTTTTTGTGTTGCCACTGAATTTTTCCGAATGAATTTGATCAATAATTTGATCTATATTTTTTTTTGAATTTATTTCTCTGGTTAGGAGGTTTTCGCCAACCCTTCGTTTGGCCGCCCCTTCTTTTGGCGTTAATGAATCTTCTATTTTTTCTTTTTCTAAATTTTTAAATTGTTCTTGATCCCATGGAGCTAAAGTTTCTGGCATATATTTATTTTTTTAAATTATCAATGATATCTTTGGCCAATGTCAAGGCCTGCTTGTCATCTGGGCCTGTGAGTTGATCAATGTCAGTATATTGCTGAAGAACCATTTCGGCTAGAGAAATGAACCAGTCTTTTTTTGTTTCCTGTATATCTACTATAGAAGAGATGCCTGATTTCTTCAAGATGTCTAAGGCTTGGGTTGCCTGTTCAGCGATGTCTAGATTAATCCTCTCGATTGGCTTGAGGGCTTCAGGTACTATTAATGGTTTGTCGTATTCGGGCATATATTTATGGTTAACGTTTTTATGCTTGTTTTTTGCTTTTATTTAGTTTGCGCCAGTCTCTACCATTAATATTGATTTTTGAATTTCTTTTGCTATTTCATCATTTGGGTCTTCATCTCCAAGATATCTTTCAACTGCTAGCTGGACTCTATTTAACTCCGCACGATCTGTTTTAAGATGAGCTACATAATGTTCAACCCCATCGAATTTATCTTCCAACTCTTTTTTTATTAGCCTCATATCTCGTCTAATCTTAGATTCTGTTCCAAAATCTCCAACGGAGTCTCTTATCTCTGGTCCTCTTCTCATATTAATTATTTTTTTAATTCATTAATTAATAAATCCTTGGCTTCTTGAGGGTCGGCTTGGCCCTTGGTTAATTTCATTACTTGGCCAATTAAAAATTGGATAACGGTTTCTTTGCCGGCTTTATATTGATTCACCTGATCTTGATTTTGGCTGATTACCTGTTGGATAATTTCAGTGAGGTTGTCGTTGGATTGCTGGTTGCCACCTAAATCTTGTTCCAAAATTTCGTGTGGGTCTTTGCCGGTTAAAAACATTTTTTCTAAAATTTGTTGAGCAATGGTGGAATTAACTTTACGGGTATGCACTAGAGTAATAAATTCAGCAAAATCTTCCGGGGTAATATTTTCACCAGAATAAACCTCTTTGTTTTCTTTAATCGCAATAGCCATTAATTTGTTGATCAGCCAATTGCTGGTTAGTTTGGCTAATGTGCCTTTATTTTTTTGCCAGATTTCTTCTTGAGTGCCTTCGACATCGTCAAGGGCAATTAGCCAGGCTCTCAATTCTGATAAAGCTTGTTCAAAAAATACGGCCAGTCCCTTGTCGTCGGTTAGAATTTTGGCGTTGGCTAATGGTAGATCGTATTCGGTGACAAAGCGTTGGCGTTTGGCTTGGGGCAGTTCAATCATTGTTTGTTTGATTGCTTCAACATCAATGCCGGATTTATCTTTGTTTAGATTAATTGGTGGAATGTCTGGTTCGGGGAAATAGCGGTAGTCGTGGGCTTCTTCTTTGGTGCGTTGTTCTTCGGTGACGCCTTTGTTTTCATCCCAGCCGCGGGTGGCTTGATGAGGGGTTTTGCCGTCTTGCCACATTTTAGTTTGGCGTTTGATTTCATATTCCAAAGCTTTCTCAACGGCTTTGAATGAGTTGAGGTTTTTGATTTCGGTTTTTGGGTAAAATTTAATTTCGCCATTTGTTTCGTTAATCTGATCGGTCAAAGAAATATTGGCATCACAGCGCAGGTGACCTTTTTCCATGTCAGCACTAGAAATGCCCAAGTGACGCATAATTAAACGCAGCTCTTGCAAAAAGGTCTTAGCTTCTTGGGGGTTGCGCATATCTGGCTCGGTGACAATTTCCATTAGCGGTGTGCTGGAACGATTATAGTCAACTAAAGTGTCTTTACCATCGGTTGAATGAAAGTTTTTAGCGGCATCTTCTTCTAAGTGAATGTGATGGAGCCTCAGTTTTCTTTTGCCTTCCGGCGTGTCGATTTCTAAATAGCCGCCAATACACGGTGGCTTGGTTGAAGAAGTAATTTGATAGCCCTTTGGTAGGTCTGGATAAAAATAGTTTTTACGTTCAAATTGAAAAGAGTCGGGGATTTGGCACTTTAAAGCCAAGCCAGCCATCACTGTCCATTTGATTGCCTCGCGGTTGGCTACCGGTAAAACGCCTGGGTGACCCATGCAAACCGGGCAAACGGTGATATTTGGTGGTTGGTTTTCACCGGAATTATCACAGCCACAAAACATTTTTGACTTCGTTTTCAGTTGGACGTGGATTTCTAAGCCGATAATTGGAGTTAAATTCATATATAAGTATATTAGCGAAAAAGGCCTAAAAAATCAAGGAAAAAAGGAATTCCACTTTCTGGATTCAGAAAGTGGACAAAGAAATTTGGGGGCTCGTGATTCGCGAGCGCTCATTTATCGTTTGTGTCTTTTACCCACTAAAGCCCCTATCGCTTCGACTCTCGGGGCTTTAGTTAGGCTCAACACTCGCCCCCAAGCCCCCCGCGGTTAATTTTTGAAGTTATTTTATCTTTTTGTTAGATGTTGTCTTTAACTATTGCCCAGATTTTTTCCTGGATTTTTTCAATGGGCAGAATCTGGCCATCTTGGCAGCATTCAACGGTTTGCCAGCCGAGCTTTTTGGCCATATATAGGCATCTTTTTTCAGCGACAGTTAAATGTTCCATGGTGTCGTGACCGTCGTGGCCCTGGCCGCGTTTAGTAATTAAATTATAAGAAGTTTTGGGATCAACATGCAGGAAGATAACCAAATCGGGCTGAGGGATTTGAAAAGTTTTAAATTCTAATTGGTCGATCCAACCGATGAATTCATCAAGTTGGTCTTCGGTCATTTTAGCGCCTTGATGAATCAGATTGCTGGTGGAGTAGCGGTCAACTACTACAAGTTTATTTTCGTTAATCCAGTCTTTAATTTTTTGTGATGATTCCCAGCGATCAGCCGCATAAAGAGTTGAGGCTAATTTTGGATTGATTTGAGTTGGGGTGCCAAATTTACCATCCAGGTATTGCCTAACCATCCCGCCAAAAAAATTGTTTTGGTATTGGGGGAAATCAATCGTTTCGGTCGGGATTTGCTCTAAGCGTAATTTTTCAATTAAAAGCTTGGTCTGAGTGGCTTTGCCGGAGCCATCAATGCCATCAATCACAATTAATTTAGGTTTTTTAAAATCAGGCATAATTTGTTGATTAAACTTGCAAATTTTATTCAATTATTATAATCTTTTTGTACTCGGCCGGAAAGGAGGGCCTTTGAAGATGAAATCGTTGATTGTCGTTCTGTGTGTGGCAATGATGGTAGTAGGCGTAATGGTTGTAGCGTTTGCGGGAGTTTTCACCATCTTAGCACTCATTCGAGCCAACGGCAGAGATACGGATACGCCGGAAGGTCGTTTAGATTCATTCGATGATGATTGGCCGGATGACGACAATGGAGGTGGTGACGACGAAACGGACGACCTTGATCCATTGGGCGGACCAGAGGGCCAAGCTCGGCCGTGGGTTGATCCTTGTCTCGATGACGGAGAGGGGGAGTTAGTCGGCGTTGGTGCTGACAATGATGGGGCAGACTTGTTCTGACCCCATTCTTTTTTATTTTTATTTTTTTACAATATCGTGTTCACCGCGTTTAATATCAAAAATCCCTGGCTCATTATCTAAATGTAATTTTAAGCCCAGCGGTCCGAATTCTTTTTTAATAATTTCGGCCATGGCAGCCGCTTTGTCTCTCAATGTTGGGTGCACAAAGCGAGTGGCTCTTAATTCAACCAAATAAACCAGCGAAGGCAAATCGCCAGTAACTTTATTTGGTAAATTATAACCCATGGCGGTATAGTATTGAGCAATCTCTGGTGTAGTATTAAGGTTTTTTATTTCTTCTGCTTGAGAATCGAGCAAATTTTTCGCCGCTGGCCTTAGAGATTCTGGTAGCGAATTGATATAAAATTGATTAAAGCCGTGTTTGGTTGTTACTAGCGGCATTCTTTGTTTAACAGCTCGATGACGTTGGATGTCGCGAAACGATCCGAAGTCAAGCATAAAACCAAATTGTAGAGTACCACACTCGGCTAGAAATTTTGGTAGCTCGGTTTTTGGTGGTCGTTTTTCTAATACTTCTCGATAATTTTCTAATGATTTGGTGTCGATATCGTTGCGTAATAAAGCGACTTGATCGCCATAACTTTCCGATTGATCAAAATAGTTATATTTTTTCATCCAAAACTGGTTATAGTTTTCGGTTTCGTCGTACCTTTTTGCTTCAAATGAACTTGGGTGGGCGGCGATTAAAGCCTGCTCGATTGTTTCGGCTAATTCCTGGACTTCTTTTAACGGATGATGACGCAATAGCATTAATTTATCAGCGGCTTGGCGTAAATTGGTGTGCCAGGCTAAATTAGTCGAAGCACCAGCTGGCAGATAGCCGCGCATAATATCAAAGGCTCGAGCGGCGATAGCTTTTAGATAGGTTGATTCTTTTTGGTCCGGCTGGATGGGAAATTGACTTTTTAAATATTCTTGAACGGGGGTTAATCCGTCTAAATAAAATGTTCGCCAAGTTTCCAGCAGCTTGTTTGATTCAGTAGTTTTGATTGGGTCAATAAATTTTTGTTTAGAAAAATCAACATAGCGAGTTGATGATTCTTGACCGCTATAAAGTGGCCAGTCTTGGATGGCTTTTGCCGCTAACATTGAAACGCCTTCGATAAAAATAGTGATGCTGCCGCAATCGCCAATTGATTTATGACCGTAGCCGACATAAAAACTGGCCATAAATTTATCGGCTCCCTTTTTTTCGAGGGTTTGCAGATGTTCTTTGATGCCGCCGGTTGAACGTGAATGCAACGCTTGAAGCATTGCCTCGGCTTCTGGGTTGATAACCGCGCCGGTGTTTAAAATTAAAACCATCCCGCCGTTAGTTAGAGATTTTTCTGTATGTTTGATTGAATCAAACGGCATAGTCTTAGGTTAAAAATATTAGGATTATTTTTTGCCAGTTGAGCCAAATGAACCGGCACCACGGCTACTTTCGGTTAATTCTTCAACTTCCAACAGCTCAGCTCGAGCAAAGGGAATAATAACTAGTTGAGCAATTTTGTCGCCTTCTTCAATTTGGTATGATTGGTCGCTCAAATTTATCAACAAAATATTATATTCACCGCGGTAGCCGGAATCAAAAACGCCGCCCATAGTATGCAAGCCACCGTGTTTCGGTAAACTGCCTTTGTCTTTAACAATAGCGACAAAATCTTCGGGCAACTCTAAGGCAAAACCTAAATCAAAAATTCGTCTCTCGCCAGGCTTTAATTCGTAATTTTCTAGAGAATAAACATCAAGACCGGCATCACCCGGGTGAGCGTAAGAGGGGAGTTTAACATCATCTTTGGTTTTTTTGATTTTGATTTGCATTATTTTTTGTGTTTTTTTAGAATTTTTTCGACTTGTTCGTGAAGTTCGTTTAAGCTGCCGTTATTGTCAATTGTGTATTTAGCTTTTTTGGCTACTTGTTTAATCGTTACTTCGGTTGGTAATTTGCTGTCGCGGATAAATTGGGCCCAAGTTTTGTTTTTATCATCAATATTTTCACGGCGGTTTATTAATCTTTGGTATCTAATTTTTGGCTCAGCGGTAATGTGGACCAAAATAAAACCGGGAATTTTTGATAAATATTTAATATCTTGATTGCGCCGAATATTAGGCAGACAAATGATTTTGGCGTCAGATTTTTTTACCTCTTCAGCAATTACTTTAGCCATCAGGTCTTGACCAAATTGTTTTCGAATTATTTCGGAAGTGGCCACTAGATTTTTGCGATTGATTGGTAGAAATAGACGATTGAGGATATCGCGCAACATGCCCGAAAAACTGATTCTTTTGGCTTGATATTTTTTTTCTAAATAATCAGCAACAGTGTCTTTGCCCGAAGCGATTTGACCCACCAAGCCAAAAATAATTTTTTTACCCATTTTTTACCTCCATTTTGACATCACCTTCGTTTTTTCGGTCAGGAATATCTTCGGAAAAAATCTGGATAATTTCTTGTTCCCACTCAGGGTTTGGTTGATAAACATCAACTTCAACGCCACTGGCTTTTAACATGTCCACGGCTTGCGAATTGCGGTAAATTTTACCTAAAACCACTCGTTTAACGCCGCAAGCAATAATGTACTTAGTGCAGTGGATGCAGGGGCTATATTTAGTATACATAGTTGAGCCAACTGTGCTGGTTGAACCTTGAACGGCGGCTTGGAGCAGAGCATTGTGCTCACCGTGGATGGTGCGCACACAGTGGCCTTCTTCCATTAAATGGCCGGAATCAAGGCAATGAGGCTGCCCTGGAGCTGAACCATTGTAACCGGAAGAAATAATCCGGTTATTTTTAACTAAAACTGCGCCGGTATAGAGCCGATCACAGGTACTGCGGCTGGCAATTAGTTTGGTAATTGCCATAAAATAATCGTCCCAGGAAGGGCGATAGTGTTTGCGTTCTTCTGCCATAAAAAAATAAAAGGAGTAAATTTTACTCCCCTTATTTTAACAAAAAAAATGCCCTGGGGCAAATCAATTATTTTATGGTTTTTTGGAGCAATTTTGGTCTAGAAAAGTAGAAGTCCCGGTCGCGTGCAACGTTTGAGTTGCTTGCGCGCGGCCGGGACAGTGAAAGGGCGGAATGTGGTGGTTATTCGATCGTGGTGACGGCCGGCGTGGGGGTTGGCTCGAATTGCTCAAGGCCGATTCCATTCTTGATCGCATCTCGGATATGAGCCGCCTGGTAGTCGGCATGCTCAATGTCCGCTGGCTTGATAGTCAGGGCTTTCCTGGCGATCTGGCTGGGAAGCTGAGAGCTTCTCAGTAGATCGTAGGCGATGTATGGGATGCCATCGCCTTGGAAGCCAGCCATTACGTTGATGGCGGCTTCGAGCAGCCCTGGATCTCCCCGACGGTAGATTTCCAATATCGCCCCCCATTGAAGCAGGTTTCCAGGCCAGAGACCATACTTCAGGATATCCTGAAGCCTGATTCGTGGGTCGGCGAAGATCTCTGCCTCCGCTTTGTTGCCGGCGATCCAGGCACCGTATTCGTTCACAGTCTTTCCGTGAACTCTCAGAATCTCGTGAAGAGTCTCCCCGTCACAGAGTGGAGAAGCGAGGATCACATCGAAAACCTCGGCGCTGAGTCTGAAGTCATAGGCGTTGATCAGCCTGAGAAGTACGACTTTGGGATCATTACTCCGGTCGAATAGCGGTAGGAGTCTTGACGCGGACGTCAACCCGTCCGCACTGTCGAGGCTTTTGATTACTTCGATAATATTGGCCCATTTCGGATCTGTGCCGGGTTTTTCTGGGTGGGTTTTACGGGGCGGGGGGTACAGAAAGATGCCATGCTTGGCGACGTCATTCAAGTCCCAACGTGTGAAGTAGGGTGTCATGACGACGATGTCGCCCGTGGCGTTGTCAGTGATGATGGTCGGTTCGGTGTCCGACCCGCGGATGATGCGAACTTTCGTCCCTTTGTTGGTTCCGTCACGGACAACAACGGTGAAGTCAAAGTCGCTTTCGGGCGGGAGGGGTGTGGACTGACTCATGGCCATGGTGGCCACGGCGATGATGATTCCGATGAGGAGGAGGAAACGGTAGCTTTTCATGTCTTTTCACCTGTGGGGAATTATCCAGCCGAAACCGGATTGAAGCTTTTAAGCTTCTAAAACCACCTTTTCGATGGTTCTTTTTAGAGATAACCCAAATATGAATCATCCCTAAAAAGAACCATCGATAGACGTAATAAAATTTTAAAGAACAATCTTAAGATAATAGCATATTTATGTAGTTTTGTCAAGTATTTGTATTTTAAAGTATAATTTTTTAGCTAAAATAAAACAAAATAATCAAAAAACAGCCTTAAGCTAAGACTGTTTTTTGATTCAGTGCTACAGAACTATAGTTGAACTTTCACGCCTGGGCCCATTGAGGAGGCTAATGTAACTGATTTGATGAAATTGCCTTTGGCAGATGATGGCTTAGCTTTTTTTAAAGCCGCCAAGAAGCTCTCGATATTTTCAGTGATTTTTTGGTCATCAAATGAGGTTTTACCAATTGCCAAGTGAAGGTTGCCGGTGCTGTCGTTTTTGAAGTTGACTTTACCTTTTTTTAATTCATCAATAGTCTTTTTTAGGTTTGGAGTAATAGTGCCGTTTTTTGGTGATGGCATCAAACCTCTTGGTCCCAAAATTTTAGCAATCACGGCTAATTTTGGCATCATGTCCGGGGTGGTAACGGCTACATCAAAATCAATTTTCCCGGTTTTTTTAATACTTTCGACTAAAGCTTCACCGCCAACCAAATCGGCGCCAGCTTCTTTAGCTTCTTTTTCTTTGCTGTCTGGCACAAAAGCGGCAATTCTAATTGTTTTACCGGTACCGTTAGGTAAAGAGACTGAGCCCCGAATTTGTTGCTCGGTTTTATTGGCATCGATTCCGGTTTTGATATGAACTTCAATTGAGCTGACAAATTTAGTGGTGCCGGTTTCTTTAACCAATTTGATGGCTTCCGACAAGGGATAGCTTTTTGTTTTGTCGATTTTTTTGCTTAGGGCCTGATAACGTTTTGAACGTTTCATAATTTTTTCCTTTTAGTCCGCCGGAGCTTTTAGCGTAGGCGGATCGCGGTTTATTTAGAGTTAGGAATCACTCTCCCGCAAATTAATTAGTTATCTAATAATGATTTGTTTACCATTCCAGTCATTAACCTTCAGGTCAAAACATTGTTCGCCTTGACTGTGTAAAAAGTTGTTTTGATTGTAGACCTGAGTTGTTTTTTCGCCAGTAGTTAATTGATTGTCAGTTTGAAAGGTGGCACAAAGTTGATATTGAGTGTCGGATAAAGTTTTGTATCGGTACGGCTGGTGGGTGATTGGGTCGGTTGCTCCCTCAATTGGTTTTAAATCTTCAAGGCTGGCTGGTAGTTTGCCAGATTGATTGAAGTAATTATCGACACTTGAACTGATATTTCTTAAATCATTTTCTCTGGTTAGGTCGTATGACTTTGCTCTGGCGGTCGCCGGTGAATCAATTAAGGTAAAGCCAATAATCAAACTGATTATCACTGCCACAGCCGAAGTAATTACAAACATTCTCGGCAATTTAGAGTTTTTTAATCCGTCATCTGATTTTAATGAAAGCCAAAAGTAAATAAAAGTCCAGCCGGTGATTGCCAATATTACTAAACTTTTTAGTAAAAAGCGGCTAGTAAAATCACCATTTAAAAACTTCCAGACAATAGTGATTATGTCGCCAACAGCGGTAGCTACTACAATAAATAAAATCAAATAGCCAATCCACATTCGTGCGCCGGATTTGAGTTTAATCTCCTCTTTTTTGATTGATTTGCGAATTAACCAAGTGAAGAGAAAAAATACCGGTGCGCCAACAATTAAAGCGGCAATGGCACTTTTGATGGCAGTTTGACTAAAAGCATTACGGATTAACAAATAATTGACTTCCATTGGAAAAAATTTGTTGATCAATTGAAACCAGATGGCACCAACTGAAAAGGCGGTAATGGCCATGGTCCAAAATAAGCTAAAGTACCAAAATAAAGTTTTAGCTCCGTGTTGAGCCGCTTTTGGTTGCTCGGTAGTCATTGCTTGACTGGTTTGATCAGTCATATGTTTGTTTTTACGAATTAATTTTATTCAATTACTTCGATGCCCATTTGTCTGGCGGTGCCCTCGATAATTCTCATCGCGCCTTCAATATTTTTGGCGTTTAAGTCGGGCATCTTTTTTTCGGCGATTTCTTTAACCTGAGCTTTAGTAACTTTACCAACTTTTTTCTTCAATGATTCACCAGAACCTTTTTCAATTCCCGCAGCTTTTTTTAGTAAGTTTGCAGCTGGTGAGGTTTTGGTAATAAAAGTATAAGTTCGATCTTCGAAAACGGTAATTTCTACTGGTACGACATCACCACGTTGATCTTTGGTGGCGTCATTGAATTTAGCGCAAAATTCAGCAATATTTAAGCCGTGTTGGCCTAAAGCTGGGCCAACTGGAGGAGCTGGATTAGCAGCGCCGGCGGGAATCTGAAGTTTAATTACTGTTTTAATTTTTTTAGCCATAAATTTATTATGAATTTAGAATTAAGAAGCAAGAATTATGAATTTAGAATTAAGAAGCAAGAATTATGGTCGTTTAAGATTGGTTAGTTTCTTTGACCATAACTCATAACTCATAATTCATGACTCTACAGCTTTTTGACTTGCAAAGAATCCAATTCGACCGGAGTTTCGCGGCCAAACATCGAAACCAATACTTTGACTTTACCGCGGGCTTCATCAACCTCGCTGATTTTACCTTCGTAATTTTTGAACGGACCGTCGTTAATTCGGACTGCTTCACCAACCACCACATCAATTTTAAAGGTTGGTTCTTCAACGCCCATTCTTTTTTGTAAAGATTTGATTTCTGTTTCCGAAACTGGAGTTGGGGTTGTGCTTGAGCCAATAAAACCGGTAACGTTTGGGGTGTTTCTAACTACATACCATGAATTGTCGTCAACCATCATATCAACCATCACATAACCGGGAAAAATTTTTTCAGTAATTACTTTTCTTTTGCCGTTTTTGATTTTAATCTTTTTTTCGGTCGGAATTAAAACCGCAAAGATTTTATCTTCCATATCCATTGATTCGATACGCTGTTCGAGGTTTCTTTTGACGTTTTCTTCGTAACCAGAGTAAGTGTGAATGACATACCAATGCCGGCCGCGTTGGACTGTTTGTTTTGGCATAGTTTTAAAATTATTAGATGATGAATTTTAAGAAAAAAGTTAAGGTGTAGTCGACGATCACACCTAAAAATAAAGCAACGCCCAGACTGATGGCAATTACCATTGAGGTGTGTTGGATGACTTCTTTTTTGCTTGGCCAAACTACTTTTTTGAGCTCTTGGCGAGCACCGATAAAGTAGTCGGTTATACTCTTTGCGATATTCATAGCTAATTTAAGCTAAAAATTAAAGGTTTTTAAAAAGCCCTTTGACGGGCTGATTTATATAATCGATAATACCACATTAGTTTTGGTTTCGTCAAGAGGAGTATAGGTGTTCACTTTTGTCATTCCTGCCCCGCCTTGTCATTCCGGACTTGATCCGGAATCTAGTGTATAATTTTAGATTCTCCCACTTTCTATAACTAGAAAGTGGACAAAGAGTTTTGGGGGCTCGTGACTCGCGAGCGCTCATTTATTGTTTGTGTCTTTTACCCGCCTCACCCTTTCCGCTTCGATTCCAAGGGTTCGGCTGGGCTCGGACACTTGCCCCCAAACCCCCACGACGGGTTTATTATTCGGTAGATTTAAATAAAATATCCAACAGCTGCTCTCTTTTCGACAGGCTCAGGGATTATTGGTATTTAGATGTCTAGATTTTTAACGCTTTTGGCGTGGGAATTGATGAATTGTTTTCTTGGTTCAACATCAGCACCCATCAAGATATCAAAAACGCTATCCGCTTTTTGGGCGTCTAGGGCGGTAACTTGTTTTAAGACTCGAGTGACTGGATCCATGGTGGTAGTCCAAAGTTGTTCCGGATTCATTTCTCCCAAACCTTTGTAGCGTTGGATGCTTAATTTTGGTGTTTTAGTTTCAGCTTTTTGCTCAACTTCAGTTTCAACTGGTTGTTCGCCTTCATCTTCGGTTGGCTCTTCTTGGATATTAAAATCTTGATCGCTAATGCCCATTTTCTTTTTATAATTTTCTAATTCAGCTTCGTTATAAATCCAATTCATCTCTTTGCCTTTTTTAATGCTGAAAAGCGGTGGTTGGGCGATGTAGATGTGACCTTGTTTGATTAATTCTGGGAAGTAGCGGTAAAAAAGAGTCAAAAGTAAAGTTCTGATGTGAGCACCATCAACGTCGGCATCAGTCATGATGATAATGCGATCATAACGCAGTTTTTCAATTTCAAATTGGTCGCCGATATTAGTGCCCAAGGCAATTACCAAGGCTTTTAATTCGTTGTTGGCTAACATTTTATCGAGCCGGGCTTTTTCTACGTTCAAAATTTTACCGCGCAAAGGCAAAATCGCTTGGAATTCCCGGTCGCGGCCTTGCTTAGCCGAACCGCCGGCCGAATCACCCTCAACAATATAAAGCTCGGAGCGACTGGCGTCTCGGGTTGAACAGTCGGCCAATTTACCCGGCAAGGTTAAACCTTCTAATGCGCCTTTGCGTAAAACAGTGTCTCGGGCAGCTCGAGCGGCCACTCTGGCTCTTTGAGCCAAAATACATTTACCGACAATTGCTTCGGCATCACGGGGATGTTCTTCCAGCCAAGTGGCAAAAGTGTCATACATGATATTATCAACAATTGGGCGGACTTCCGCGTTGCCTAATTTGGCTTTGGTTTGGCCTTCAAATTGCGGCTCTTTGACCTTGACTGAAATTACAGCAGTTAAACCTTCACGAGAATCTTCGCCAGATAGGTTTTCGTCTTTTTCTTTTAAAATACCTTGTTTACGGCCGTAATTGTTGATTGCTCGGGTCAAAGCGGTTCTAAAACCAACCAAGTGGCTGCCGCCTTCCGGGTTGGCAATGTTATTGGCAAAAGCGTAGGTATTTTCTTTAAATTCATCGGAGTATTGTAAGGCGATTTCTACCCGAACGTCATCTTGCTCTTTGTCGACATAAAAAACATTTTCGTGTTTTGGTTCAACGTGGTTGTTGAGGTGTCTGATGTATGAAGCAATTCCGCCTTCAAAATAAAAACCATAAGCAACCGGATTTTTTTTGTCACGTTGATCAACCACCATGATTTTTACGCCTTTGGTCAAATAGGCTTGCTGGCGTAAATGGTCGTAAATTGTTTCTAAATTAAAATCTAAAACAGTAAAAATGGTAGCGTCGGGTTTAAAAGTTATCGTAGTACCGGTTCCTTTGGCTGAGCCAACCGCTTTAACGTTTTTTAATGGTCGGCCGCGGTCGTATTCTTGCATCCAGAGTTTGCCGTCACGTTTAACTTCGGCTTTGGTGTATTCAGATAAAGCATTAACCACTGAAACACCGACACCATGTAAACCGCCGGAAACTTTGTAGCCGCCTTCGCCGAATTTACCGCCAGCATGGAGCTTGGTTAAAACCAATTCCAGGGCGGATTTTTTGGTTTGTTTATGAATATCAACCGGAATACCGCGACCGTTGTCATGAACCGAAACCATTCGGTCGGGCAAAAGAGTTACAATTACTTCGGTACAAAAACCAGCCATGGCTTCGTCAATGGCATTGTCAACTACTTCCCAAATTAAATGATGCAAACCTTCGCTGGCCGTGTTGCCGATATACATACCCGGCCGTTTTCGGACTGGATCTAAACCTTCCAAAACGGTAATTTGTTGGGCGTTGTAGTCTGATTGTTTTTCGGCTTTTTTAGCTGGTTTTTTTGCTTCCAATTTTTTAGGCATAAGTTTTATTTAAGAAAAAACCCGTGAAATGGGGGAGTATTTAAAGTCAATTTTTACCTTAAAATTATAGCAGTTTTCTTAGTTTAATACAAGCCTAAAATTGACTTTCGCAGTAAAATTTTTTAAGCTGTTTTTGGATGTCTCGAGTCTTTTTTGAAGGAGTCTGTGAAATGTCTGAAGAGAAAATGGGTTCATCAGAAAGAGAGTTGAGGCTTGGTGGTATGATTTTTGGGCTGTTTGGCCTTCTTTTCTATGCCAGTCTAAGGAATAATTACGGCCTGCTCAGCATTTTTTTCATTCCCGGCTTGGCGGTCGGCGAAATTTTCTGCGTTGGTTTGACCGGAGTGGTTATTTGCTTGCTCGCCAGAGCCCTGTTGGGCTTTATTGCTCCAAACTGTTCTTTTTTCAGAGTGTTGGCGGTTGCTGGTTTGGCTGGGTTTTTGGCTGATTGTGCTTTTTTGACTTTGGCCTTAAATAAATCGATCAGCCAGGCTCCCGTCATCGACTTGCTTAGCACTTTTGTTGTTGGAGGAGTCTTTGGTGCATTGGGCTGTCTCGCATTTGAAGTCATCTTTGAATGACAGTCACCAGGGAGGTCGCCGGAATGTTTACCTCAAGTGGGGTTCATTCCGGTGTTTTTTTTATTATTTTATGTTATAATTTAGATAGTTAAATTTGTTTTATGGCCAGCGAAATAAATTCTCCAGATCAAGTATCTGATTTTAAACTCAAAATCAGTTACTGGTATGTTACTCACAAACTTCAGTTGAGAAAAATTCTGATTGGGAGTTTGATTTTGCTTAACATTATTTTTTACAGTTATATTATTTTTCGCAGCTCGGTGATGTTTTTTCTTGAACAGCCAAATTATTTGCGAATGTTAAATAGTTTTTCTACCAATTTGGTTGATTACTCATATTTTAGAACCGCCAATCAGCCTATACCTTTAAAAATTGTCAGTTTTACGCCATTAGCCAATGGCACAGAAGGAGTTGATTATGTGGTTAATTTACAAAATAGTAATGAAAATTGGATTATTAAAAAAGTGACGGTTCAGTTGGTAAATGCCGGGCAGGTGATTGATCAAAAAGAAACTTTTGTTTATCCAAACGAAAATAAATATGTAGTGTTTTTTAATGAAAAAGATGCTCCTCAAAATAGTAGTAACGTTTCTTTTGTTAGTGTTAATTGGCAGCGAACAGAAAGCTTTGCTGACTTTGCCACTCCACGATTAAACTTTGCGGTTAGTGATATTAAATTTCAAGCGGCTAGTTCGGGCAACCGCAAAGATGGCGCGCCGGTTAGCGCTTTGGATTTTAAACTGGCTAATAACACCGCTTACGGTTATTGGCAGGTTGGGGTTTATATGATTTTGATGAATGGCGGACGAATTGGCGCGGCTAATTATTTAGCAGTTGATCAGTTGAAGGCTGGGGAAGTTAGGGACGTGTCGGTTAATTGGACACAAAGCTTGCCGTCGGTTTCCACTTATTTAATTTTGCCGGAAGTTGATATTTTGAATTCAAGTTCTTACATGCCAGTTGAGTAAAACCTTAAATTTTAAAAATAAAATCTCAAAATTAAGGAGTCGCCGTAGGCGACTTCTTCAATAT
>JAFGGX010000023.1 GCA_016930315.1 Candidatus Buchananbacteria bacterium | reverse complement strand
GTCTGGATAAGGGCCAACGTTTTTTCGTTTTCTGCCGAATAATAACTGATTGTCTTTTTCTATTACGGCACTAACTATAGTTCTTGTTTTCATAATATTTGAGCTGAAGTCTGTTTATTAAATGTTTTTGCTGTATTATTTTTTATTAACTAGAACACAGGTAGGAATAAACTGAGGCAATTTGTCGTTATTCAATTTATTTCCACACCTAAATGTTTCACTAAAATTGATTTTTTTATTTGGTTTATTTTTTGAATAGTACAAGCCTGATATTGTAATATCTAAGCTAAAATTTTCTTTTTTTTCGAGCTCATTAAGTAAAAATTTTGAGGTAATAGTTTTTGACGGAGCTATTACAAAATATTGACCCCCATGTAGTACCAATTCTTCATTTTTTAAACTCTCAGAAAGGTTATCTTGAGCGATAACTTCACCATTGACAGTACTAATGCTGTAAAGATAATCATAAAAGTTAAGCGTTTCATTACCGGTATTAGCTAAATAGATCAAGAATGAAGTTTTTGCAGTAGACGACAGATCTATTGATTTATTTTTATCTTCACCTATATTTTTTCCATCATAATCTTGGTACCTAATACCGTAATCTCTAACCTCTAATTTAGCTTCCTGAAAAATTTTTACAATGGGATTATAATATGCCCAGATGGCAAATAAAAAAGATAGGACGCCAACAATACTAAGAAAAAAGAAGATCTTAGTCGTTGGAGACCATTTTTTATATATATTATTATAGAATTTTTTAAACCAATGCATAAAAAATAATATGGCACTTAATTTTTCTATTCTAAGTTATCATTATTTTAACTTAACCAAAAAAAAGGTGCAAATAGCCAAAATTTAGTTTTGTCATTCTGTATAGATAATCGAGAGATATAAATAATAAATCCATTTCGGGGGTTTGGGGGCGAGTGTCCGAGCCTAGCCTAACCCTTGGAGTCGAAGCGGAAAGGGTGAGGCGGGTAAAAGACACAAACGACAAATGAGCACTCGCGAGTCACGAGCCCTCCAAAACTTTTGGTACTGGCGCCTGCCCCGCCGGATGGCGGGGGTTACAAAAGTACAAAGTCTTAATTAAACACTGGATTCCGGATCAAGTCCGGAATGACACGAGATTCTTTCATCCCGCTAGCGCGGGATTCAGAATGACACAGGAAGAGCGGGAATGACAATAAGAAGAGGCTTAAATAGCCAAAATATCTTAAATATGCTATCTTTATAACAGTTAATAGCTATTCAAACTTATATTTTTATGCCTAAAACTGATTCTAATCACATCAAAGAATTGCTAAATCGCGGTGTTTCGGCTGTTTATCCGACCCCAGAAGCCCTAGAGAAATTTTTAACCTCCGGTAAAACTTTAAAACTCTACCACGGCATCGATCCAACCGGCTCGACATTGCACTTGGGTCATTTAGTCCAGCTTTTAAAACTCAAACAATTCCAAGACTTGGGCCATCAAGTGATTATTTTGATTGGCGATTTTACGGCGCAAATTGGCGATCCAACCGATAAATCAGCCACCCGCAAGCCCTTGACCAAAAAACAGGTGTTGCAAAACTGCAAAAACTACAAAAAACAAATTGGCAAAATTTTGAATCTCAAAAAAACCAAATTTGTTTTTAATTCCAAGTGGCTGGAAAAAATGAATTTTGCCGATGTGTTAAAGCTGACTTCGGAGTTTACCGTTCAAAGATTGTTGGAACGAGACATGTTCGAAAACCGAATCAAAGAAGGCAAGCCCATTCATTTGCACGAATTTTTGTATCCGGTGATGCAAGGCTACGACAGCGTGGCACTCGACGTTGATTTGGAAATCGGCGGCAACGATCAAACTTTTAATATGCTAGCCGGCCGGACTTTGATGCGCAGTTTAAAAAACAAAGAAAAAATGGTTTTAACCACTAAACTGCTGGTTGATCCGTCTGGTAAAAAGATGGGTAAAACTGAAGGCAATATGATTACTTTAGCCGATCAAGCTAATGATGTTTATGGCAAGGTGATGAGCTGGAGTGATGAATTAATTTTACCGGGCTTTGAGATTTTAACTAAAGTGCCAATGAGCGAAGTGGAAGTTTTGGCCGATGAAATCAAGCGCGGTGAAAATCCAAAAACCGCTAAAATGCTTTTGGCTTACAAAGTGGTTGAATTGCTTTTTGATGTTAAAGCGGCTATTAGCGCCGAAGAAAACTTTAAGCAAGTGTTTCAGGAAGGTTTGAATCCAGACGAAATCCCGGTTTTTCAAACTGAGGCGAGAAACATCGTTGAAGTTTTGGTGGCTAGCGGCATGGCCAGTTCAAAAACTGAAGCTCGCCGGTTGATTCAGCAAGGGGGAGTGAAAGTTGACGAAAAGATAGTTAAAGACGAAAATTTTGAAATCGAAATGCATGCCAATGGGGTAGTGATTCAAAAAGGTAAACGTCATTTTATTAAAATTAAGTAAAAAATCTATGGCTAAAATTTTGGTGATTGAAGACGATCAGTCTTTGCTTAATAACCTAGTTTTAGCTTTAAACGCCCATCAGGTGCTGGTGGCTAAAACGGCCAGCGAGGGCTTGGAAAAAATAAAATCAGAAAAACCCGATTTAATTTTGCTGGATTTAATTTTGCCCGATGCCGATGGGGTGGAAGTAATCAAAAAGATTAAAGCTGATAATGAATCTAAAAATATCCCAGTGATTGTTTTAACCAATCTAACTGACGAAGAAAAACTTAAAGCAGCTGAAAGTTCCGGCTGCTCTCAATGTTTTATTAAAGCCGACTGGTCGATTGATGATTTGGTTAAAAAGATTGAAACTTATCTTTAAATTTTAGTCAAACAAAAAAGCAGGGGATGTTTACCCTGCTTTTGAGCCTAGATACGGATTTTTGCGTCAGGGGCAACCAGATCAAACCTTTATGCTTTTTTTGTGGTTTTTAGGTTTGAATTCTGAAAACAATTTCACATCCCCTGTATTATTTACGACGAAGTTAGCAAAATTTTGTTACAGTAAAAAAAGAACTTGGTTTTTTAAGCCAAGTTTCTTCTTTTTAGTCTCAGTCTTTTAGTTTTTTTTGCCAGTTGTTTGCCTTTTTTGGTGTTTTTTAAAGCATGTTTGGTTCTGGCTTTAGCGGCGCTGTTTTGTCCCATAGTTTTTGAAAAACAATATTAACGTTAACTAGTCTAGCGATTTTTTAATGATTTGTCAAGGATGGAGTGTGGAGGACGGTGTGACTTTTGGTCGCGCCGTCCTCCATTTTAAACAATGGGCAGATAGCAGATTGGGCCTGAGTTTCCCAGATTTTCAGCCCACCAGGCTTTGATGAGCCCATTGATTAGGTCTAGGGTTGGATCGGCCCAGCCGGCACATACAGAGTCATGCATACCAATCACCTCCTTAGTGAACCTAGATTGATTATAGTTTTTAGTTGTTTTTTAGTCAAAAAAAGTGCCGCGACCTGGGTGGATCGCGGCGAAGTGGGTTTCATCACGATGGATCCTTAAACCCATCTGACCGCGTTTGTTGAAAGGTAATTTTCGAACCGAAATTCGATTGTCACACAATCAACAAACAAATATAGTATATAGATTTTTATTTTTTTGTCAATTTGAAAGATAAATCCCTCCGACTCCCTCTTAAAATAAGAGGGAGGGCGCTTAAACTGGGCATTTAGTTTGAGCATCCCCCTCTTAAAAATAAGAGGCCTGCCTGCCGGCAGGCAGGGGTTAGGGGAGTTATTATAATTAATTTTTTTTATGATTTTATTTTTTTAAATATAATCTCTAAATTTAAACAATTTTTATCATTATTGGTTAAGATTTGACACACTGTTTTTGCGGCGGTATAATGTCTTTACCTATCGAAATGAAATCATGATTTATGGAGCAACTTTATAAGGAATATCGCTGCCCCGATTGCGACAAATTGTTGTTTAAAGGCTTGTTGGTTGATAGCTCAGTGGAAATCAAATGTAAACGTTGTAAAGACTTAAAAATTGTTAAAGGCGAACCGGCCAATGGCTGGCTTTGCATGAAGCCTGGTTGTCCCAATCGAGTTAAGGCTCAATCATAAAAGTACACTTACCTAAAAAATCATTGAAACCCCTTGAGGTTCAAAAAATTTGGTGAGTTTTTTTAACTCTCCAAAATTGAAAGGAGGCTTGCACCGTTATGACCGCTCTCAAAGTAACTAAGCGCGATGGCTCAAAGGCCCAATTCGACAAAGAGCGTATTTATAAAGCAATTTTAAAGGCGGGGGAAGCCACGGCTGAATTTGGTGCGCGCGAAGCCCGGAAATTAACTGAAATTGCCACTCAGTTTATTGATAAGTCTAAAAAACTTAAACGCCAAATTGAAGTTGAAGAAATTCAAGACATTGTCGAATTTGCAATGATGAGTTCGGGTTATTTTAAAACCGCCCGAGCTTTTATTGTTTATCGCGAAAAAAGAGCGCAGGTGCGGTCAACCGAAAGCGTAGTGGTTGAGGTAGAAAAAACCATGAGTGAATATTTAAATCAGTCTGATTGGCGGGTTAATGCCAATGCCAACCAAGGTTATTCGTTGGGCGGCTTGATTTTAAACACTTCCGGCAAGTTAACGGCTAATTATTGGTTGAATTATGTTTACCCAAAAGAAGTCCGCGACGCTCATATTGATGGTGATTTTCATATTCATGATTTAGATATGTTTTCCGGTTATTGTGCCGGTTGGAGTTTGCGGCAGTTATTAGAAGAAGGTTTTAATGGGGTGCCGGGTAAAGTAGAATCAGCCCCGCCAAAACATCTTGAAACCGTTGTTGCTCAAATGGTTAATTTTTTGGGGACATTGCAAAACGAATGGGCCGGCGCTCAAGCTTTTTCTTCATTCGATACTTATTTAGCGCCGTTTGTTAAAGTTGATAATCTTGATTTTAAAGCCGTCAAACAATCAGTTCAACAGTTTGTTTTTAATTTAAACGTGCCATCACGCTGGGGCACTCAAACTCCGTTTACCAATATTACTTTAGATTGGGTTTGCCCGGTTGATATGCGCGAAAAAAAGCCGATTATTGGCGGCAAAGAAGTTGATTTTACTTACGCTGATTGTCAGAAAGAAATGGACATGTTAAATAAGGCTTTTATTGAAGTAATGACCGAAGGTGATTATAAGGGGCGGATTTTTACTTTTCCAATCCCAACTTATAACATCACTAAAGATTTCGACTGGGAAAACGAAAATGCCAAGGCTTTATTTGAAATGACCGCTAAATTTGGCACTCCGTACTTCCAAAATTTCATCAACTCCGATCTTAATCCAAGCGATGTCCGCAGCATGTGTTGTCGTTTACAATTGGATCTACGGGAATTAAGAACTCGTGGCGGTGGTTTGTTTGGTTCTGGTGAAATGACCGGCAGCATTGGTGTAGTTACTATCAACATGGCTCGGATTGGTTATATGGCCAAAACTAAAGCGGAATTTTTTGAACGGTTGGGCAATCTAATGGACGTAGCTAAAAAATCCTTAGAATTAAAACGAAAAGTAGTTGAAACAAATATTGAAAGAGGGCTATTGCCATTTACTAAGCGTTATTTGCATGGATTAAATAATCATTTTGGCACTATTGGTCTAAATGGAGTCAACGAAGCCTCTTTAAACTTTTTAGGTCAAGACATCAATACTAAAGAAGGCCGCGAATTTGCTTTACAAGTGCTTGACTTTATGCGCGATCGGTTGGCTGATTATCAAGAACAAACCGGTAATCTTTATAATTTAGAAGCTACCCCAGCCGAAGGGGCTACTTATCGGTTTGCCAAAGAAGACATTAAAAGATTCCCAGGCATTGTTACTTCCGGTACTAAAGAATCGCCATATTATACTAACTCATCTCATTTGCCGGTTGGTTGCACTGATAATCCTTTGGAAGCATTGGATCATCAAGACGAATTGCAGACTAAATATACCGGCGGAACCGTATTGCATTTATTTTTAGGTGAACGAGTTAAGGATTGGGAAACTACCAGGAGCTTTGTTAAAAAAGTGGCGGAAAATTATCGCTTGCCATATTTTACTTTAACCCCGACTTTCAGTGTTTGTCCGACTCATGGCTATCTTCAAGGTGAAGTGCCAAAATGTCCAACCTGTCAGGCCGATTGTGAAGTTTGGTCTCGCATTGTTGGTTATTTCCGACCAGTCACCCAATGGAATACCGGTAAAAAACAAGAGTATGTCGAAAGAAAAGAATACTCAGTTGATAAAGGTTTGGCTTCAGAAAGTCAATTGAAAGTTAAGGCTGAATCGGCAAAAAAAGTAGAAGAGTATCCGCTTAAAAATCCTCAAACTGCCCAAGTATGATTCTAGGTGGTTTTCAAAAATTAAGCTTGATTGATTATCCGCAAAAAGTCAGCTCTGTAGTATTTACGCAGGGCTGTCTTTTTCGATGTCCGTTTTGTCACAATCCGGAATTAATTCCTCTTAAATCGGCCGGTGCAGTTGAGGTCAAGGAAGTTTTAAATTATTTAGAATCAAAAAAAGGAATGTTGGAAGGACTTTGTATCACCGGCGGCGAACCGACGATGCAAAAAGATTTGCCGGAATTTATTGCAGCCGTGAAAAAAATTGGCTTAGCGGTTAAGCTCGATACCAACGGCACTAATCCGGCAATGGTTGAACAATTAATTAAAGATAATTTAGTTGATTATTTTGCCATGGATTTAAAACACACCTGGTCTAAATATGATTTAGTCGCTAATATCGGTAATCAAAACGCTATTGATAACTGTCAAAAAACTTTTAAATTAATTCAAGATTCAAAGATTGATCATGAATTTAGAACCACTGTTTTTCCGGCGGTTCATCGGGAAGATGATTTTATTGAAATAGTTAAAAATATCAAACCGGGCGAAAAATATTTTTTGCAGCAGGTTGAATATATTAAAAATTTAGATCCGCAAATTGATAAAACTAAGATCTTGGATTTAGAATCAATTATTGCTAAACTTAAAATGACTTTTCCGGCAGTAATAATTAACGGTCGTTAATTTTATGGCTAAAACCAATTTTGTTTTAATGATTATGTTTTGTTTTATTACCGTAGCGGTTTTTGGTTTTTTGGCGATTGGCAACGGTGGCTGCATTGCGGCGATTGCCAGCGGGGGAGTTTGCCCTAGTCACGGTGATCCATTTAATGTTTTGAATTTTCATTCCCAGCTTTTTAAAAGTTTTTCGAATAGCATTTTTGAGCTATTGGTGATTAGCTTGGTGATTATTTTTTTACTGCCCCAAATAATTTTATTGTCGAATTTGGTTTATCGGCATTTTTTAAATTTTTATTTTAATTTTCGACGTCAGTTTCTTGCATCTTTTATTTTTCAGTTGATAAAAAAAATTAAAGGTTGGTTGAATTTAGTTTATTATAGCGCAGCGGCTTTGGTCTAAAACTTTTGGTTTCAAAAAATCAAAAGCTTGTAATTGATCAAAGTTTTTTTAATTTTTTAAAAAATATGAAAAATAAATTAATCATTATTGTTGCCACTTTATTATTAGCCTTGGCTTGGCCGGCAATGAATTTAAAAGCCGCCGAGCCAAACCCAGTGCCGATTGAAGTTTTTGTTCGGCCCAGTTGTCCACATTGTCAGGCCGAAGAAACTTATTTGCAGCAACTTCAAACCCAGCGCGCTGATATAGTGGTTACTTACCACGACATTACTAACGATGGCAATTATCAGCAGTGGCTGGCTTTAACTGAGTTGCAAGATTTGCCAAAAGTTACCCCGATTACTTTAGTCGGTTCAATTGTGGTTCAGGGTTTTGATTCTGAGCAAACAACGGGGAAATTAATTAATGATTTAGTCGACCAACAGCTCGGCCAAAGTTTTGTTAGTCTCGATGAATTTATTGCAGCCGGCAACAGTCAGACCATAGCCGATCACCAGGGCGCAACCTGTGATGACGGGCAAGCCTGTGAGGTTACATCAAGCTCAGCTTCGATCAGTTGGTCCATTACTTTACCATTTTTTGGGGTGATTGATTTGCGCAATTATTCTTTGCCAAGCTTGTCGGTAATTTTGGGATTTGTCGATGGCTTTAATCCATGTGCAATGTGGGTATTAGTGACTTTCTTGATTGTTTTGGCTCAGTTGGGTTCTAGAAAAAAAATGATTCAGGTAGCTGGATTATTTATTATTGCTGAATCGGTGATGTATTATTTGATTTTAAATGTCTGGTTTAAAACTTGGAATTTTGTTGGTTTGGATCGGGTAGTTACTCCAATTGTTGGATTGTTGGCTATCGGCGGCGGGCTGTTTTTTCTTTATGAATGGTATAAACATCGCGGCACTTGCCAGGTGACTAACTCAGAACAAAAATCAAAAATCAAAAATAAAATTAGCAACTTGGTTAGTTCACCTTTAACCATTGCTACTGCGATTGGCGTGATTGGACTAGCTTTGTCGGTTAACGTAATTGAATTTGCCTGTTCAATTGGCGTACCGCAAGCTTATACCAAAATTATAGAACTAAATCACCCAAGTTTTTGGCTGGGTCAGTGGTATATGTTTTTGTATATTTTGTTTTATATGGTTGATGATTTTGTGGTATTTAGTATTGCTTTGTATAGTTTCGACAAAATTGGAGTTACCACCAAATATTCAGCTTGGTCGAATCTGATTGGCGGAATATTGATGATTATTTTGGGTTTGATTTTAATTTTTCAACGGCAGTGGTTGATTTTTGCCTGATTATTCAAGTCTAACCAAAAAAATACCCCGAGGTAAAGTTGGGGTATTTTTTGTTACTTTTATTTTCTTGAAAAATAGTCTAAGATATACATATATGGAATTTCATCCTCGAGGCGAACAAATGCATGAATATCAATGGCCCGAAGAACAGCTGGAAGCTGAAAGGCCAGATCAAGAACATCAAGAGATTAAAGAGAAGTCTCAATTTTTTGGCATGCTTAAATTTGTCGGTGGAGTTATGAATATTTATGAGCGATTTAAGAATTTTAGGGAGGGTAAAAAAATGGAGCGGTTAGAAGAGGATAGGCGTAATTTAGAGGTGTCAAGAAAATTGGCAGGCAAAGAAAAAACTAATGTAAGCAAATTATCTATTTTTGATGATCATGATCAGCAAGCATTCAAAAAACAATTAGAAAAAATGGTTGAACAAGAAGCTCCAGACAAGTTAATCAAAAAAAAGGAAATAAAAGTTCAAAAAATTTTGGATCGAGCGGAAGAATTAGTTGATAAAAATAATGCTTTAGCCCTAAACCATTTTAAATTAGCCCGTCAGGGGTTAGAGGAGATTAGGAATTATCGATTGAATCTTGAAATTTGGAATAATTCTTTTAATCCAGATGACAACAATGATGAAATTTCTTTACTCGATCAAGCCATTGAAGTTTTAAATAGTAAGATTATTGATTTGAGCATAGTCACCAAGCCTTCTGGTGCTCCAATCGGTGCTAAAAGGCTGCCGCCAATGTCAGCAGAGCGGCTGGCAGTTTTAGAAAGAACTGCTCCAGAATTTGTTAAAGATTATGACGTTGATCAGATTTTAAGATTGGAAGATGAGGCTAAAGAATTGACTAGGCAGATTCGTGATTCTGAAGGAATGGTTTATAGTGACCAGGTGAAACTATTGAACGCAGCAGTTGATAAATTAAAGTTGCTAAGAGAATATCGAACAAAAGTCGGGGATTTTAAAAATTATTCTAATCAAGCCGATCTGGATCGGATTGATTCTTTGGATCGGCAAATTAATCTATTGACAATTAGGAAATCTAAGCTTGAAAAAGAGATTAATTAAGACGTTGATTATATCCAAAGGTTAGAAAAACAGGCTGAAAATTTTTTAGCTAAAGCGCAAGAGACTGTTTTTAAAACGGGGCCGGCTTATTTGTCGTTACTGGAAGTAGCAAAAGAAAAATTAGTTGCCGCTAGACAGCGACGGGTGGCAACGGGAGACGCGGTTAATTATTTTGATCCAAACGATTCTGATCGAATCATTTCTTTGGATAGAGAGATTGGAACTTTAGAAAAAATGATTGTTGATGTTAAAAAACAGATGGAAGATGAAGAGCCAATTAATATATTAGATTTAGGTGCAATTGAGTTGGAGGATCATTTAATGGATCAGGTTGAAAAATATAATTCTTTAGCTGAAACCTTTCATCGGTTAGCTGCCAAAGAAAGAACAGGGTCTGGAAAAAGTCGTTTATTAGGAAGGGCTCAGTCAGCCGAAGCAATTGCCGAGAAATTCAAAGATAGGGTAAGGCAACTGGTTGAAAAAGAAAAGTTTGAAAACGAAAAAATTGATAAACAATATGTTCGTTTGAAAGACGCGGTTGAAGTTTTAGAAGTAGTCGAAGAGGAAGAATTGGTTTTAGTTTAAAAAACTATCTATGCTTAAAAAAAATAACATTGCCGAAAAAATTGCAGGCTTAGAGATTGATCACGACTTAAAAACGGAAGTGTTGTCGTATTGGCAATCAATTCAAAAACAATCAGATGCGATTGCTAAATTAAAAAAATATCTTTTGCAAATTATTGCTTCAGCTTCAGTTGGTTTAACCAAGGAGCTATTGGCCGAACCATTAACTCAAGATGCGGCTTTAGAAGCGGTTGAAAATTATTTAGAATAATTAAAATTAAACGGCTTAAGTATTTTTTTTATGATATCAAAAACTGCCCATCAGGGCAGCTTTTAATTTTTGTAAAAATGATTATTGTTAACGTGAGTAATATATCGGCTCGTTTAGACAAGCCGGAAGAAAAAAGGCGCAAAAGGGTCACCAAAGAGACAACGTTAGAGCCAATCTAACAATGATATTTTTAAAACTAAAGCAGATATTTTTGGAGGGTAATGATTTTTTATTTTTTAGATTCAATCATTAGTATTATAGAAATCCTGATAGTTTTCAATGGTTTTACATATTTTAATCCCTAAATCAGTTAATCTGGCATTACTATCATTGATTCCACTTTGGTCTGGGTAACGTCTTTCATGAATAATTTTATTATCAACCAGTGCCTTTTCATCTAGTTCCACTAAGTATTTCAAATTATGACCTATTTTTGAAGCAATGGCAGTCGGCCAGCTGTCCGCTGAAGGCGTTATGAGCTTTCTCCCTTCTCTATCCAGGAAGATTTCGTAATTGATTTTCATGGTTAGTATTTCAGATGATGTAAGTTTTTTGACTATTTGCAACAGTCGGTCATTTGCTATTTGTTTAATGTCGTTAACGTCTTTTGATATAGTTGCAAAAAATAAAGCTTTAACTGCCCTGAATCTGTCCTCGTCTGGTGCTTCACTGTCAATAAATTCTAATATATCAGCCAGTGATTTAAAGCCGTATTTTGTTTTTGCATAGTCTTCCCGGATTTTGCCTTTTTCTATTAGTTGTTTCATCTCACGGCCCAGCTGTTGCATTAATTTACCTTTTATTACGCCCTGTACTAATCGACCACCTATTGTGAGCATCTCCGGTCTTCCTAAAGATAACGCACCAGTTATGGCTTCAGCTATCTTGATTGTCGGCTTGTCTAAAAATTTTGATAATGATTTTGCGTTATTAAACGGTATAATTTCACCATTTTTAGCAATCTCATCTTTTTTATTATCTAAATTTTGAGTCATATTTATTGAGTTAATTTAGTTTACGATTGTAGTCATTAAAGAGACGGTGTTAAAATCATTATAATCACAATATCTATAAAACTCAAACAAATATTTTTAGAAAACAATGAGCTGGCTATGCCAGTTTTTGATTGACAAAAATGCCTATTTGGACTAAGGTTTGGTTAGTTAGGCAACTTGCCAAGAAAGGAGTGAGTAGTTATGCATTTTCTGGTATTCATTTCTAGTATAGTCATGGTACTTTCAGGGATTTGGACTTTGGCTCAGTTGGTGCGTTTCGACCGTCATCTCAAGGTTCGCATGGAGGAGTTGGACATACGTCAATGCCAGCAGATTCCTGATTCGCTCAAGGAGGAGTGTTATCAGAAATTTCCGTTCCTCGGTTCAGGCTTCACTTTCTTTGTTTCCATGCTTGTGTTTTTGGTGAGCTTGGCCTTGTGAAGGCATGGCGGTATAAGAACGGGAGAGGGAAAGTCTTCTATCGGCGCTGCTTTTCTACGGGGAAGCGGCGCCGTTCTCATTTACCAAAAAACTGCCAACAAGGCAGCTTTTTAATTTGCAATTTATCTAAAGATACAAAGGGGTCACCAAAGAGACGACATTAGAACCAATTTAGGCGTTATGTTTTTAAAACTCAAACAAATATTTTTAGAAAATAATGAGCTGGCTATGCCAGTTTTTTGATTGACTAAGTCCGTGTGAAGCCCTAATGCTTGCCGTTGGAGTTGTCTGGTGCTGTTGACGAAAAATTATATTTATGTTAAAAATATTAATTCCAGACGTACCAAGTCTAAAATCGGAAAGGGAGGTGCGTGGTCATGAACGACATTGTGAATGATAATGTGCTCAAAGTCCTTGTTACTGTACTTTTTTGTTCGGTTGTATTATTGGTCGCCATGCTGATTCATCCTCATCTGAAAGCTTGGGTCTTTCGGGTGCTCATTAATAAGTACAATCGTGCTAGGGTTGAATCTATGGATGCTCTCGCGAATGCCTTGGCGGTAGCAATTCTAGCACCGGGCGTTCTGATTCCCTGTTTCGTTTTTTTGGCAGCCTTTCATCTCATAGCCCATTTTTTGGTCGCTGTTTTCTTCTCCGTATTTATCTTTCTCTACATTTTGATGCAGTGCAACAAAATGGAAGAAGAATCAAAAAAGAGGTGTCAGATAGATGACGAAAGAACGAAGCAGTCGATGGCAAGAATGAACTCGATGGGGGCGATTTTGGTGAAAGACTATGACCGCGCGCAACAGATGATAGCTGAAGAAATCGACAGGAATTTTTGTGAGTTCACGGGTAGGATATGGCAGCGGCCTAATTCACTAGGTTCCCAACTCGATTGGGAGTTTAGAAACAGGGGCTGTCGAAAACTGATGTATACGCTGGTTGACCAAAACCGGCCCACCTTTTACACAGACTTGGCTCACGCATTAATTGTGGAGTTCCGAGGGAAGTTGTGTCATGACGTCTGTGAAATATGTGCATCCATGAATCCGAAGCGTTGTTCTAACGGCCACTGCCTCGAATGTGTGGGTAGTCGTTGTTCTAACGGCCACTGCCTCGAATGTGTGGGT